>NZ_JBFRJZ010000030.1:0-61177 GCF_041469125.1 Vibrio sp. 10N.286.51.E5
ATAGATAGATAGATAGATAGGTAAACACTAACGTTCAATGTGAAATGCTAACACTTCCTTGTGTCATTCTATCGCTGATAAGAAATCCCCCTCCCACCAGCAATAAGCTACTTGCAGTAAATACCATGCAGTAGGTTAATCATCGCTTTTACTTCTTCACTACTCAATGTGTAATACACAGTTTGAGCTTCTTTGCGAGTTTCGACCAAACCATCTCTTCTCAACCAAGCAAGATGTTGAGATAAAGCAGACTGACTCAGTTCCAACTTGCCACACAACTCCCCAACCGACAGTTCAGTGCCATGTAATAGGCACAAAATCTGTAAGCGACGCTCGTTAGCCATGGCTTTGAGTAGAATCACAGCTTGTGCTGAGTTCTTCTCCATCTCTTTTAAGTTCATAGTTTGGCTCCCTACAACCTTTACGCCAACTACGGGCTATCAGTATTTCCGGCATATTGCGGAGTTATGATAATCGATATCAATTCATTAACAAACTATCTCACTCGAACAATTTGCTAAAATCTGCGTCACATACGTTTTTTACTGCTGGATGTTGGATCATCCTCTCAGCAAATATGACGTAGTACTCCTCTTTTAACTCTTCAATACCGCCTAATAGTTGCAGTGATGTGTCGTCTTCCACTTCAGACATATAAATCGTCGGTGCTAAAAATATTACGTCATGATGGTAACGAGCAAAAGCCTTCATCAATGCGGCATCATCAAACTCACCTAAAATATCTGGCTTAAGCCCTTGTCTATCAAACCATTGCAGCACTTTACGACCCATTGAGGTTCGGCTGCCAGGGATCAAAAGCTTTCTTTGCTCCAATACAGCAGGGAAATTAACCCCTTCAACCTGACCTGAACTAAAAAAGCTCATTCCACTCTCACCCAGCTTTTTACTGAACAGGCCCGGGCTTTGACTAGAGTCCACCGGACAGTCAGACAAAATCATATCGAGCTTATGTTGAGAGAGTTGCTCAAGTAGCATTTCATGGGTCGATTCAAAACAGCGCAAGTGAATGCTGTTATCTGGAGGGATGGTCGACATCAGTATCTTACTGACGAGTCTTTTAGAGAGCGCATCCGCGACGCCAACATCAAACAGAATATTGGAGTGCTGGCTGTAATTCACGATGTCCAGCATCTCGTAACTCAGGCCAAACATACGATCGGCATATTTAAAGACCAGTTGCCCAAGCTCTGTAGGCTCAACACTTCGGCCATTACGCTTGGTCAACTTGCCATCCATGCGTTCTTCTAAGGCTTTTATCTGCCCCGTTACCGTTTGTGGTGTTAGGAATAGGGCTTCTGCAGCTTTAGTAACAGAGCCTTGCTTGCAAACCATCCAGAAGTAATACAGATGGTTGTAGTTGAGATGCGACATAGATGTGCCGTAATAAAAGAGTAGATACCCTTTTATATCAAATATGACACCGCCACTCAACAAACTCGGAAAAACCTAACCAAACATAGATTTACCACTTATTTTTTCGAAGTGTCTGATTTCATAATGTAATATTTCATCGATTATTTTCAATTTTTTTCTAACTTTTAAGATCTATATCACCTATAGAATTTCCATTAAAAAACAATTCAAAACAACAACTTAAAACAACCACATTAGCAATTGGAATATTTAAAGAGTAAATCATCACAAAAAAGTCGCACCTAAACCAAAATGTAATATTACTGAAATATTTCCCCTCTAACATCACGCTCAGATTAAACAAACAGACCAAACACAGACTTAAACGGTCCAATGGAGAAAACATTATGAACCAAGCTACTACTGCAGCAGCGCCTATCTCGAGCACTACTCGTTGGCTACGCTGGGCTAACTTGGCATTCATGCTTTACCTACTATTACTTTCAGTTTCAATGGTTGGTACAGGCTTCAAATGGGCAACAGGCGAGCAAGCAAAGGTTCTTTTCGAATTTGCTTCACACCCAGTTGCAGGCTTAATGATTGGTTTAGTAGCAACAGCGCTTATTCAATCATCAAGTACAGTTACTTCAATTATCGTTGGCCTTGTGGCAGGTGGTTTACCTGTTGAGCTAGCAATTCCTATGATCATGGGTGCTAACATTGGTACTACGGTAACCAATACGCTAGTTAGCCTTGGTCACGTTCGTTGTAAAGAAGAGTTCAAACGTGCATTCGCAAGTGCGACAATCCACGACTTCTTTAACCTATTAGCCGTTGCTATCTTCCTACCACTAGAGATGGCGTTTGGAATTCTAGAGAAAATTTCTCACTGGTTAGTATCACCGATGCTAGCAACAGGTGATATGAGCATGGGTGGTCTTAACTTCATCAAGCCAATCACTAAGCCTGTTGTAAGTGCGATTAAAGAACCACTATCAACGTTTGGCGACACTGTTGGCGGCATCATGCTTATCGCTCTAGGTATCGCAACTATCTTCGTAGCTATTACTGTAATGGGTAAGCTGATGAAGAGCCTAATGGTTGGTCGTGCTCGTGAGATTCTAAAGAACGCAATCGGTCGTGGTCCAATCCACGGTATCGCTTCTGGCTCTATCGTGACTATCCTTGTTCAGTCTTCTTCTACGACAACAAGCTTGATGGTTCCACTAGTAGGTTCAGGTGTTCTTAAAGTACGTGACGTTTACCCATTCACTCTGGGTGCAAACATCGGTACATGTATTACGGCTCTACTTGCAGCTACAGCAGTGTCTGGTGAGTTCGCAGTATTCGCACTACAAATTGCTCTAGTACACTTGGTGTTCAACATCATGTCAACGGTATTCATCTTCGGTATCCCGTTCCTACGTGAACTTCCAGTTAAAGCGGCAGACATGATTTCAGACATGGCTGTGAAGAACAAAGCTGTAGTGGCTGGTTACCTTGTTGCGGTATTCCTTGTACTGCCTGGTAGCGTGTTAGCTCTTACCGCTTAATAGCAAAATAAACATCGCTTATAGCAAAGTCCGCTACCTCCTAGGTTGCGGGCTTTTTCTTTTTAAGAGCAGATACGGGATTCGTGTAAGCGAGTATCGAAGAGAAAGAGCCAATGCGCGTTGAGAGTATACGAGTAACATAAAGCATCACACAGCATATGATTTCTCTGCTCTTCGAATCTCGATTACTCGTCACTGTAACTTAGATACAAAAAAGGCTGCACAGAGGCAGCCTTTCAATCAAACAAAGCGAGTGAGATTAAACCGAGAATGGGTACTTAATCGCTTCGTGGCATTCGTAACCTTCAACCCAGAAGTCATCCATCGTTACCCATGTTTCCAAATCTTCTAGAGACTTAATCTGAGGATTGATATGGAATGTTGGGCCAGCTAACGGCTCACGCTTTAACTGGATATCACGCATAGGTGCAAGTTGATCTTCGTAAATATGAGCATTTACTAGCTTATGGTAAGCCACGCCAGCTTTCTTACCCGTGATTTGCGCCATGATAACTAGGAAGACATACACTTGAACCATGTTGAAGTTCAGGCCTAGGGGTACATCGCAAGAGCGCTGAGTGCTGTTTAGGTACAGAGTATCACCAAGTAGTGAGAAGTGATGGCTGTACATACACGGACGCAAACATCCCATGTGGAACTCACCAGGGTTGTAGAAGTTTAAGATCTCGCCGCGGTCATCAATACCGTTAGTTAGATCATCAACAATCTTCTTCAGTTGGTCGATATGACCGCCGTCAGGTTTTGCCCATGCACGTCCTTGAACGCCATAAACACGGCCCATGTCATCTTCACCCTTGCGGTAAGGGTTATTCAGCCATGCTTCATTCAGGTTAGAATTCGCATCCCAAGTTTTAGTCCCTAGCTTACGAAAATCTTCAGCATTGTCGTAACCACGGATATAGCCAAGCAGCTCAGCAACTGCGGCTTTCCAAAAACTCTTACGCGTTGTTACCAGTGGGAATTGGTTATTACCAACATCATATTCAAGGTCAGCATTGATCACGGTTAGGCAACGCTTGCCCGTGCGTTCATTTTCAATCCAAGTACCGTCATCAACGATACGCTGACAGAGATCTAAATACTGTTTCACACCAATTCCTTACTTCGTTTGTTGTGGTAATTCGTCTTTGTAGTGACCACGCTTGTATGCCCACACCATCATCAGCACACCGATGATAACCATTGGCAGTGACAAAATTTGTCCCATAGAGATAAACCCACCGAACAAACCTAGGTGAGCATCAGGTTCACGTACGTATTCTACTAAGAAGCGGAATGTACCATATCCAGCTAGGAATAACCCTGATACAGAACCAAGAGGACGCGGCTTTTTGATAAACCAGTTCAAGATGAAGAACAGCACGATACCTTCAAGCGCCATCTCGTAAAGTTGAGATGGGTGACGAGGAAGTGGACCACCGTTAGGGAACACAATCGCCCATGGCACATCAGTCACACGTCCCCAAAGCTCGCTGTTCATGAAGTTACCTAGACGGCCCATACCTAAACCAAATGGGACGAGTGGTGCAATCATGTCTGCCACGCCAAAGAAGGTGCGACCATTCTTTTTCGCATACCAGAACATTGCGGTGATAACACCCAGCAAGCCACCGTGGAAAGACATACCGCCAGTCCATACCTTAAATAGGTACAGTGGGTCTGCTAGGAAAAGGTCAAAGTTGTAGAAAAGTACGTAGCCAATACGACCACCCAACACCACACCTAGAAAGCCAGCAAACAGTAAGTCTGATACTTGCTCTCGAGTCCAACCACTACCCGGTTGATCAGCTCGGCGATTTGCTAACCAAAGAGCAAACATAAAACCGACAAGGTACATTAGGCCGTACCAACGAACTGAGATTGGTCCTAGTTCAATAAGAACAGGATCGATATTTGGGAATTCGATAAAACCCTGAGACATACTTGGCTCTCTATCTAAATTGATTAACGGTTAGCTCAATGACTAACAGAAAAGACACTACAGCAGCATTGTGGCTGCTATAAACATTAAAAATACCGCAAAGAATTTCTTCAGCACAGGGGTTGGCAATTGAGTGGCCAGTTTCGCACCCACTCGAGTGGTCAAAACTGAGGTACAAGATATCGCGATCAAAGCCGGTAGATAAACATAACCCAAGCTATACGCAGGAAGATCATCGACAGAAGATCCATGCCAAATGAAACCTAGCATTCCCGAAATCGCGATAACACAACCGCATACCGAAGATGAGCCGACGGCTTTACGCATTTCCACACCGTGATGGTTAAGGAAAGGTACCGATAAAGACCCACCGCCAATGCCCGCTAAGCTTGATACCAAACCAATCCCGCCGCCACACAACACGGTTTTAGCTGAACCCGGCATCGATTTTTGGCTCTTGGAGCGAATCGACAATAGCATTTGCAACGCCAACACCAAAACAATCACACCAAAGACTTTTGGTAAGTATTGAGCTGGAATTACATCGGCCACGAAAGAGCCGAGGAAGCCACCTATCACCACACCTGGCATCAACCATTTAACGACAAACATCTCTACGTTACCCAACTTTAGATGGTTAATCGCAGACGATCCCGACGTAACGATGATGGTTGATAGCGAAGTAGCCAATGCCATTTGCATCGCAAACTCTTGGGGGATACCCGCTTTAGGAAGCAAAAACAGTAAGGCAGGAACAACCAGCAAACCACCACCAATGCCTAGCAAGCCTGCTAAAACACCAACAATAGCACCAAGGCCCGCTAACAAGCCTATCAGTTCATATGACACGTTAAATCCTATTTTTTACCTGCTCGAATGAAGCCTGTAAATTCACGCTCTTCGAAATAGTTCAGCATCATACTATAGATGTCACTACCATACGGTTTTGAAAGTGCCTTATTTGCCAAATCCTGTAATTCAGCCAAGTTCGATTGACGAATCAAATATTTGGTTCTTGCGACATTCGAGGTATTCATACTTAACGTCTCATACCCCAATCCAATCAATAGCAGCGCGCCCATCGGGTCACCGGCTAACTCGCCACAAATACAAACAGGTAATTGATATTGCTTACAAGTATCATGAATTTGTTTTAATACCATGATCACCGCAGGGTGCATTGATTCATAGACATCGGATACTCGTGAATTGTTCCGATCAACCGCTAATAAATATTGGGTTAAGTCGTTGGTACCGACTGAAACAAAGTCGACCTTATGCGCAATCAGCGGCAGTATGTACAGCATGGATGGCACTTCAATCATGATACCAACGCGAGGCATACGCACTCGGTTATCAAGCTCATGCACTTCATCATACGCCTGTTCAATCAACTGTAGCGCGTCATCCAACTCCTGTGCACCAGAGATCATCGGCAGCAAAATACTCAAGTTATGGCTTTCACAGCTCGCACGTAGCATGGCACGTAACTGAATAATAAAGATGTCAGGATGATCGAGCGTAAACCGAATACCACGCCAACCAAGGAATGGATTGTCCTCTTCGATAGGAAAATACGGTAAGGCCTTATCACCACCGATATCGAGTGTACGCATCACCACTTGTTTCTCTGGGTAGCTTGCCAGTACAGAACGATACTGCTTGAATTGTTCATCCTCTGACGGGAATCTTTGCTGCAACAAGAAAGAAATTTCAGTTCGATACAGCCCTACGCCATCAACGCCTTGGTTGATAGCGATGTTAGTGTCTGCACTTAAACCCGCATTAAGCAGAATCTCGACTTGCTTGTTGTCTTGCGTTTTTGCCGGTAGGTACAGCTCGCGATTGACCATAGAGGAGAGCTCACTCTCTTCTAGAATCAGCCCTCGATACTCTTTGAGCAGGCTTTTAGTCGGCTCAATAAAGATCTCACCGCTATACCCATCAACAATCGCTCGCTTGCCATTAGCTTGAGCTAGGTTGAGGTTTACCCCCATGACGGAAGGTATGCCAAGCGCTCGAGATAAAATCGCTGCGTGCGAGTTCGCCGCCCCTTCCAAGGAAATCACCGCTAAGAGCTTTTCTTTGGGAATAGACGCTAATACCGAAGCGGTTAACTCACGAACCACTAGGATAATCGGCTTATCTAACGTGCGAAGTTCATGTTCAGAGTTGTGGAGGAAATAGAGCAGCCTTTGTCCGAGCTCTCGGATGTCTTGTGCTCTCTCACGAAGATACACGTCCGACATACGAGCAAAGCGATTAGAATAACTCTCTACAACCTGTCTTAGTGCCCAATCGGCTTTATCGCCTTTCTGGATTTGGCTTTTTAGATCCTTACGCAGCATAGGATCGTTGAGTAAGTGAGTAAACAGGTCAAAGATCGCCAACGCATCTTTATTGATTTCGCTATCTAAGCGCTTTCGCATGCGCTTAAAGTCATTGAGGGCGTTTTCAACCGCTACCGCCAACAACTCATGCTCTCTCTCTATATTGAGCGTCGAAGCAGGATAAACATCGGTGAGTTCAGGCTGAGTGTTGTCCCACCATAAGTCACCAATCGCCACGCCCGATGAAGCTGCAATACCTTTAGTAGCCGGTAGCTTCTGTTGCTCTAACAGCCAATGGCCTTGAGTTTGGGCGTGCGCCACAATAACGGCAAGTTGTGCAGAGAGCGTGACAAGGAAGGATTCTTCCATCTCACTAAATAAACGTGGGGTCTTCTGTTGAATGACCAATACACCGAGCACTTGCTTGCGGTGGATAATCGGAGTACCGAGAAAAGAGTGATAGACGTTTTCTCCAAGCTCTGGAAAAAACTTATAAGCAGGGTGAGCAGACGCTTGTGCAAGGTTGATAGGTTCAGCACTTCTTTTAACAAGGCCAACCAGACCTTCGTCAAAACCAATGTGAATGCTATTGCCTTTGAAGATCAGGCCTTGAGTTGCCATCAACTCAAGGCGCTGCATATCATTATTTGCCAAATACACGGTGCAACATTCCGTCTGCATCGCACTGCATGTCTCTTTAACCAAAATATCAAGAGCCGTCGACACATCTTCAACTCTTGATACGTGTTCAACTATTTCCCTTAGTTGACTGAGCATGCTTAACCTCTACGCAATTTGCGCTTTCCTTTTATTTTTCGCTCTTTAAACGGCATTGCTAAAGATGCGAACTCTTTCATCGCTCGACGGTAAACATCTCGCTTGAAAGAAACAACTTGTCGAACTGGGTACCAGTAACTCACCCAACGCCAACCATCAAACTCAGGTGTACTTCCACGCTGCATATTGATATGCGATTCATCGCAATCTAAGCGCAAAAGGAACCACTTCTGTTTTTGTCCAATACAGACAGGTTTAGAATCCCACCGAACCAGTCGTTTGGGTAGCTTGTAGCGTAACCAATGACGACTTGTCGCGACGATCTTTACATCCTTTTTAGTAAGGCCAACCTCTTCATACAACTCGCGGTACATTGCCTGTTCCGGAGTCTCACCTTCATCTATTCCCCCTTGAGGGAATTGCCATGAATGTTGCCCGTATCGTTTAGCCCAGAAGACCTGACCATGGTTGTTACAGATTACAATACCAACATTTAATCGGTAACCATCGCCATCTATCACTGGCCAACCTCTATCTAAATTTTTAATTACTCTGATTTTTCCACATATCCCCAATCGGAGCAAACTTAGTGACGTGATAAGCGCTATATTTATGAATAATAACTAGGAATATGGATAAGTTTTGCTCAAATTCTAGTTACCCACACAATAGTGAGACATAGACCACATTTATTCACCTTTTCTGTGAATAACTATGTGAAGAATTACCCGCAATCGTTTTTTTTAATCCATAGATTCATCAACACCAAAAACAACAAATCAGTCAAAATAATTTTATTATTATATAAATCAGTAAATTAAAATAGCATTCTAGTTTTAAAAAACATTAGAAATGTAAAAGATCTTTCAGAAACCTGACATGGTTAAAGATCAACCACTCCGATGTTTATCCACACTACTAAGTGAAAGATTCATTTTGAACCCCATTTGGCAAGCATTTTATCCACCATAAACCCCTGTTTATTTATCCACTAAATTAATATTTCAATTAATTACCTTTATGTCCTGTGGATAACCCTGAGTTTGATCCCTTCTCTCGCAAGGAGATCATTTCTTAACCAGTCGTCATTTGGTGATAACTTCTGATAAAATCATTTTTTTGATCATGCCTTTTATTATGAAACCAGAACCACAAACACAACAAGAGCTGTTAGAGCGCGCGTATGCCATCGCCGGAATGACCTTTAAAGAGCTCGCTGACGAAGCTGAGATGGTGATGCCAAACGACCTTAAGCGTGATAAAGGCTGGGTTGGGCAGCTATTGGAATGGCACTTGGGTGCACCTGCAGGCAGTAAGCCAGAACAAGATTTTGCCAAGCTCGGTATCGAGCTAAAAAGCATTCCGATTGGCTACTCTGGCAAGCCACTCGAAACCACCTTTGTGTGTGTTGCTCCTTTGATGGGTGTGCAAGGCATAACTTGGGAAACCAGCCACGTTCGAAACAAGCTGTCTAAGGTGTTGTGGATCCCTGTCGAGGGAGAAAGAGAGATCCCGCTAGCAGAGAGGCATGTAGGATCCCCATTATTATGGACACCTAGCCAAGCTGAAGACGAACTCTTGAAGCGAGATTGGGAAGAACTGATGGAGTTGATCGTTTTAGGCAATGTTGAACAGATAACAGCAAGACACGGTGAAGCACTGCATTTACGTCCGAAGGCTGCTAACAGTCGTGTGTTAACGGAAGCTTACGGTGCAAGCGGAAAACCTATCAAAACTAAACCACGTGGTTTCTATCTGCGAACTCAATTCACCCATAAATTACTGACAACACATTACGCATAGATCGTTTAATCGAGCCTCGATAGCCAAAACTATCAGTGCGTTAAAAAACAGTCTGGAATTAGAATCAATATCTCGCTACCAACGCCTCTTAATGAGGTTTGAGCGCCAGTTCAATATCACAGTAGCTTTGGCTTGGCTCATTACCAAACTCATCATAGGCGTTGTGTAAGCGAAGATACGCCTTTTCAAAGCCGAGCCGGAGTAACTCCTCTTTCACTTGATCCAAGGATCCAAAGTGAAGCGGCTCGCCGTCTTGCTTTACCGGTTCTAGCTTATGTTTGTACTCCACCGCCAATAGATATTCTGAAATATCAGAACAGCCAATAACGTACACTTTGGGTGTTTGATAAGAGTCTTTGTGCTCTCCATGTAACCACATGTCTAACTGATGCTTTTGCATAACCGGCCTCCCTTGCTCTCTATAGCTTAGTAGAACTCTATTTCTTTACTAGGGCACGTTGATTTTTCTCGATTAAAAAAGCAAAAAAGAGAAGCAAGCGCTTCTCTTTTTTGGCCAGTTCTAGTTCAAAAGTTTGCACTTTCGACGCCATAACTATCACTGTTAATTATCTTAGGGGTTGAAAGGTGCTATCAACCCCGCAGATTACGTCGGTATTCGCGCACTTAAGACACGACGAAGGTGACGTACTCGACGTTCAATCGTGACGACTTCTGGTTCAGAAAAACCAATCGGTCGACCGTCAGCTTCAAGACCAATATCTCTTAATAAGTGAGTATTGTTCCATGGCAGCTCATATGAACTACGACGAACTTTTCGTTGCCATTCGCGCTCTTCACGACGAAGATCGGCACGGATAAGGACTGTTGCTAATTTTAAATATACTGAGTGACGCATAATAACTCTCCAGTTGTTGAGTCAACTGAGGAAAAATAGCGTGTTAGATAGTATGAGGGCTTCTCACTTAGCTGCTATTTTTCCGCAGCCAAATAAGGATACGGATCTATTAGTTAGGTTTATCTTGGGTGTTTCGATCGGCTATGGCTGATGTGAGTGACATATCAGTCACCATGTCAGTACACGGATCAAACGACGCGCAAATATGCTGTATAAAATCGAAATGTTTCATTTGCGCCTCCAAGCTAACTAAAAAATCCAAAAAAAATGGGGAAGTAAAAGCAGACAAGTCTTTGTTAAATCGTTGCTTTAACGGTTAAAGTCTAACCAAGTGAGTATATTATTCAACCGCTAATTGATTAACATTTTTAAAACAATGCATTCGCCTTAAATATTAGTTGCATATTCATTTACATATAACATATTCACTATGATTATATAAAATCACAGCATATCTCTCTTAGGGTCTAGCTAGAAAACAACGGACTACCCTTCAGAAACAAAAAAGCCACGTAGATACGTGGCCTTTAATTTACGGTGACTGAATAAAGTCATGTAGAGAAGAGTCTAAACAACACCTTCAGAGATTAGGCTGTGTTTATTCAGCAAGCGGTACATCGTCGCTCGTGATACACCGAGCTCCTTAGCCGCCAATGAAACCTGACCACCGTAAGATTCCAATACAATCAGTAACGCATCGCGCTCTGAGCGCTCTCGAATACTCTTCAAGCTTCGGCGTTCATCATTCTGTTTTGGTAAATCCAGTTGGTGATCCTCAATGATCACAGCATCAGACATCAACACAACACGCTTAATCTGATTCATCAGCTCACGCACATTTCCAGGCCAATGGTATCGATTCATCGAACGGATAGCATCGTCTGAGAAGCTCTTCGCTTGAGCATTAAACTCTTTCGAGTACTCACGCAGAAAATGATTCGCCAGTACTGAAATATCGCTCACACGCTCTTTTAAGCTTGGAACATGAATACGCAGAACATTGATATAGTGATAAAGCTCTTCATTGAAGTCGCCCTCGATCAACGCCTTCTCGATATCAGAGGAGTTCGCGGCCAGAATACGCACATCGACAGATTTAGGTCCATTCGCAGTTTCAATCTTACCTTCTTGTAGAAAGCGCAACAGGTTCAGTTGTTGATTGCGTGGCATCGCTAAAACATCATTAAGCAAGATGGTTCCGCCATCGGCTTCTTCCAACATACAAGGCGCAGTCGCTGACTGTGCTGATATGCCAAACACCTCGGCCTCTATTCTCATTTCAGACAAGGCACGACAGTTAACCGTTAAAAATGGTTTCTGTGCTCGCGACGAATTTTGATGAATCGAGCGTGCAATCGTCTCTTTACCAGCCCCACTCTCGCCATAAATCAAGATACTGACATCAGTCGGCCCAATACGCTTTACTTGGTCTCTCAAGCGCTTCACGGCCACAGAATCGCCTAGCAGTCCCATGTTGTTATTGATGCCGTAGTTTGGCCATACCTTCTGCTCAAGCTTAAGCATACCCAGTTGGTGACCAATGGTACTCAGCAATTGAGCATCTGGGATTGGTGCCGTGAAAAAGTCGATACAGAAGTTGACGATAAACTGGCAGATCGTATCAGAGCTTAATTGAGATTCACGGATAAAGGCGAGCCATCTCACCTGCTTGTTATTGCTCACAAGGTTAGCAATACCGTTGAGACTGAACTCATCATGACTAAGATCGACAATACCAATACATGGGCCAATATCAGCAATCAAGGCATCGGCTTTTCGTAAATCTGCACACTGGGTACACTGCCAACCCACTTGTTCTAACACTGATAACCAGGGTTCGTACGCACCACCAACGACGATAAGAGAACCTGGTAAGGAATCCATCTTAAATTGAGTTCCCATCCTTCTTCCTTATTCTATTTTTATTTAAATCAGACTAATACGAGTCACTGCTTCATCGTTCGACAAAATGCCGCGAGAGCGTATTCAGCGCAGAGACGTATAGTAGTGAGACTATCTTAGATTTTATGTCTCAATAGTAAGACTATGTCAGAAATAACGATTTTTCGAATCAAGAGTGCGGTACAGACTAGGTTTTGAAGCCCCAAAACAGAAAAAGCCACTCTTCAGTGGCTTTTTAATTACATAGGCTGTTACGCCCTATAAGCGAGAATTACGCCTGTGGACGCATTGCCGGGAACAAGATCACGTCACGGATTGTGTGCGTGTTTGTAAATAGCATTGCTAGACGGTCGATACCGATACCTTGACCCGCTGTTGGCGGTAGGCCGTGCTCTAGTGCAGTAATGTAGTCTGCATCGTAGTACATCGCTTCGTCATCACCCGCGTCTTTCGCGTTAACTTGCGCTTTAAAACGCTCGTCTTGGTCTTGTGCATCGTTAAGCTCAGAGAAACCATTCGCAACTTCACGGCCACCGATGAAGAACTCAAAACGGTCTGTGAAGAACGGGTTGTCATCGCTACGACGAGCTAGAGGAGAGATGTCCGCAGGGTAGCCAGTGATGAACGTTGGTTGAATTAGCTGAGGCTCAGCCGTTTCACCAAAGATCTCTTCTAGAAGCTGACCACATGTCCAGAACGTTTCTACGTCTACGTGTACAGATTTTGCGATAGCAACCATCTTCTCACGGTCTTGTAGGTCTGCTTCTGTTAGCGCTTGAATCTCAGCGTGCTCAGGGTTGTAGTGCTTGATTGCATCGAACATGCTCATTCGAGCGTAAGTGCCACCGAACTCAACCGTTTCGTCACCGTAAGGCATAGAAGTAGAACCAAGAACGTCCATTGCTGCCGTGCTTAGCATCTCTTCAGTCAGATCCATAAGGTCTTTGTAGTCAGAGTACGCTTGGTAGAATTCCATCATTGTGAATTCTGGGTTGTGACGTGGAGATAGACCTTCGTTACGGAAATTACGGTTGATCTCGAATACACGGTCAAAACCACCAACCACTAGACGCTTAAGGTAAAGCTCTGGTGCAACACGTAGGTACATATCGATGTCTAGTGCATTGTGGTGAGTGATGAATGGACGTGCAGTTGCACCACCCGGGATCACGTGCATCATTGGCGTTTCAACTTCTAGGTAGCCTTTAGCGCTCATGAAGTTACGGATTGAAGATACAAGCTTAGAACGCACGATGAATGCATTGCGAGAGTCTTCGTTCACGATTAGGTCAACGTAACGCTGACGGTAACGCATCTCTTGGTCAGTTAGACCGTGGAACTTCTCTGGTAGAGGACGAAGTGCTTTAGTCAGCAGTTCAAACTCTTCCATGTTCACGTAAAGGTCGCCTTTACCTGATTTGTGAAGCGCACCTTTAACACCGATGATGTCACCGATATCTAGGCCTTGGTACTTCTCTTTCAGTACTTTTTGTACGTCTTTCGCTGCGTATGCTTGGATACGACCAGAAGTTTCTTGAATCGCAAGGAATGGACCACGCTTCGCCATTACACGACCAGCGATCGCAACGATGTGGTTAAGCTCTTCTAGCTCTTCCTTAGTCTTCTCACCGAATTCCGCTTGAAGATCGCCAGCTAGGTGCTCACGACGGAAGTCATTTGGGTGACCGTTAGCTTTGCAGTTTTGGCGGATGTGATCCAGCTTGCTGCGGCGCTCAGCGATTAGTTTGTTCTCTTCAGGTGAAGAAGCTTCTTGTGCGTTTTCGTTTTGAACAGCATCAGTCATTAGAGATGTACCCTGCTTTTAAAATTTGGACCGCTATATTTTTGCAAATATAGGCATTTTTACCAATATTATTGGTAAAGCTTAATAGTTGATAAAGCTTACAGACCTGATTTCAGGCTAGCTTCAATAAACTTGTCTAAGTCACCGTCAAGAACCGCTTGAGTATTACGGTTTTCGATGCCGGTGCGTAAATCTTTGATACGAGAATCATCCAGCACGTAAGAGCGGATTTGACTGCCCCAACCGATGTCTGATTTCGTCTCTTCGCTCGCTTGTTTTTCAGCATTTTGTTTTTGAATCTCAAGTTCAAAAAGCTTAGCACGTAGCTGCTTCATCGCTTGATCTTTGTTCTTATGCTGCGAACGGTCATTCTGACACTGAACCACAGTGTTAGTCGGAACGTGAGTAATACGTACCGCTGATTCCGTGGTGTTTACGTGCTGACCACCAGCGCCAGAGGCACGGTATACGTCAATACGTAGGTCAGAAGGATTAATGTCGATCGTAATGTTGTCATCAATCTCAGGATAGATAAACGCAGATGCAAATGAAGTATGACGACGACCACTTGAATCAAATGGTGACTTACGAACTAGACGGTGAACACCAGTCTCTGTGCGTAACCAACCGTAAGCATACTCACCAGAAATACGTACCGTTGCGCCTTTAAGGCCAGCAACATCGCCATCCGACACTTCGATAACTTCAGTCTTGAAGCCTTTCGAATCTGCCCAACGTAAGTACATGCGCAACATCATTGAAGTCCAGTCTTGAGCTTCTGTACCGCCCGAACCTGACTGTAAATCGATGTAGCAATCTGATGCATCGTGATCACCAGAGAACATACGACGGAATTCCAGCTTCTCTAGCTTAGCTTCAAGCTCGGCCAGTTCTGGTTCAATTTCATCGAACGTTTCTTGATCTTCTTCTTCAACCGCAAGCTCTAATAGGCCATCAACATCCTCAACACCTTGGTCAAGTTGGTCGATCGTTTCTACTACCGCTTCCAATGCAGAACGTTCTTTACCTAGCGCTTGAGCACGCTCAGGTTCGTTCCATACATCCGGTTGTTCTAATTCTGCGTTTACTTCTTCTAGACGCTCTTTCTTAGCGTCATAGTCAAAGATACCCCCTCAGGATATTTGTGCGCTCAGACACATCCTGCAGACGGTTTTTTATAGGATTGATTTCAAACATTTTAGCTCATCATTTATGAGTAGAATTTAACCGAAGAATTGTACTCAAAAGTGTGACGGAGATACAGAATTTTTTAGAGTGCTGAACCAAGATTCAACAACTTAATGGGATATAAAATTGACAGGCATAAAAAACACGTAAATTTTGTAAGGGCAGGAAGGAAAACAAGCCCTGTTTTTGAACAGAGCTTGTTGAATTTGGCACTATATGATGAGCATTATTGAGCCCAAAATCACTATTTGGCTTCGATATGATCAATCATCAGCTGCAACGATTGGTTGCCGCGAAATTCGTTGATATCGAGCTTAAATGCAAGATGAACGGTTTTTACTGATGCATCAGGCCAGCGACGTAGGTCGACGTTAAAGGCAATACCGTCAATCATCACATTGGTTGGGTGGCCTTTGTAGAGCGGCTCAAGCATCAGCTTAAGGTGCTTTTCACCCACCAGCTTTTGGTGCAGCACTTTAAACTCACCATCGAAGATTGGCTCAGGGAAAGCTTGTCCCCACGGGCCACCTGAACGCAGCGTTTCAGCGGTGTGCATCGAGAACTCTTCTGGTAACAGCTCACCATCAGACAAGATAATGCCCTTCAGTGCTGTTTCTCCAAGTTCATTCTTCACCACATCATTGAACAGCTTGCTGAAGCGTTCAAAGTCCTTTTCCATGATGGTTAAACCAGCCGCCATTGCGTGGCCACCAAATTTAAGAATCAAGCCAGGGTTTTGAGTATCAATTCGGTCCAATGCATCACGCATGTGCAGACCCGGAATTGAACGACATGAACCTTTGATACTGCCTTCGCCGCCATCTGCAAACGCAATCACTGGGCGGTGGTATTTGTCTTTGATACGCGAAGCCAAAATACCAATCACACCTTGGTGCCAATCACGTTGGAATAGTGCCAAGCCAGAAGGTAGGTCGTCTTTACCAAATTCAAGGCGCTCACAAAAAGCCATCGCTTCTTGCTTCATACCCTCTTCGATCTCTTTACGTGTTTGGTTCAAGCCATCTAACTCACTCGCCATTCGACGAGCCGCATGGACGTTGTTACTCATTAGCAGCTCAACACCAAAAGACATGTCGTCTAATCGACCAGCTGCATTGATACGAGGACCAAGAGCAAAGCCAAAGTCAGACGCCACCAAACGCTTAGCGTCTCGCTTAGCAATTTCGATCAAGGCTTGAATGCCCGGACGAGCTTTACCCGCACGAATACGTTGCAAACCTTGATGAACTAAAATTCGGTTGTTTTCATCGAGTGGAACCACGTCGGCAACCGTACCCAGCGCCACAAGGTCAATCAGTTCCATCAACTTAGGTTCTGTCATGCCGCGCTCTGCAAACCAACCCAATTTACGCATGTGAACACACAATGCCATCATCAGGTAAAAAGCGACACCAACCCCCGCTAGGGCTTTCGAAGGAAAAGCACAACTTTCAAGGTTTGGGTTAACCATAGCATCGACCATTGGCAGTTCATTGCCCGGCAAGTGATGATCGGTAACCAGAACCTCTAGCCCTTTCTCTTTAGCAAAGCGAACACCTTCAATTGAAGATACACCGTTGTCGACCGTCATGATCACTTCAGCACCAAGCTCGATTGCCTGTTCAACAACCTCAGGGCTCAAGCCATAACCATCTTCAAAACGGTTTGGTACCAGATAGTCGACGTTAGAGCTGCCGAGCATACGTAACGCTAAAACAGACAGCGCCGAGCTGGTCGCGCCATCGGCATCAAAGTCACCAACAATGATGATGCGTTTTTGCTGCTGAATAGCTTTGAACAACAGCTCAACCGCAGCATCAATGCCGCCCAGTTTTTGATAAGAGTGCAAGCCTTTCGCTGCTGTCTCTAGTTGGTCGGCACTGTCGATTCCACGACTCACATAAATGCGCTTTAACAAGTCAGGTAAGTGAGCAGGTAAGACTGAAATGTCGACCTCAGGACGGCGTTGGATCTCTATCATATAAAAATGGGCCCGATATCAATCAGGCCACTCCTTAAATCAAAAACATGGGGGATAAATTGGCAATACAGAAAACGAGATTATTGCTCTAAACGTTGAAGAAGTTGTGCTGGCGGTAAGTAACCACTCACCAACTCACCACTTGCTAGCACGATAGCCGGTGTGCCATTGATGCCAAGCTCACGACCTAATTGGTACTGTTTAGCAATGATCTGCTTTTGCTCTGCTAGATCTTTACCAGACGCTGGCATTTGACGATTTACTTTAGCGTCATGCATCGCTGTTTTTGGATCATCTGAAGCCCAGATTGCTGCCATTTGATCGGCAACTTGCCCTGTCGCACCTTGGCGTGGGTAAGCCATGTAACGAACGGTAATACCCAGATCGTTGTAGCCCTGCATTTGGCTGTGCAGACGAACACAGTAGCCACACGTAATGTCAGTAAATACCGTCACAACATACTTTTCGTTATCGGCTTTGTATTCAATAACCGTATCCGACATCGCCGCGACTTTTTCAGCATTCAGCGGAGCTTGACGCTCAGCCAAAACATCACTGAACTTACCGTTTTCATCTAAAGAGTAAAGTGTACCGGCTAGAAAGTGATCGCCCTCTGGAGAAGAAAATATAATGCCGCTGTTGGTTTGAACTTCTAACAAACCATCGATATCCGAAGGAACAATCTTATCGACCTTAATACCGATTTTTTCAAAACGCTTAGTTAACGCAGCTGTATCAATAGCTTGAGCTGGAGCAGCTTCTACGGCTGTTGATGTTGTTTCTACTTTCGCTTCTGATGCATTACATGCAGTAATCATAAGAGGAAGCGCTAGTAGAGGAAGACGGCGTAATACGCTCATTAAGTTCACCTTAAAAATAAATGGATTTAAGCACGTGGGTGATGCTGCGCGTGAATTTGCTTCAGCCTTTCAGTCGCCACGTGAGTATAAATTTGGGTTGTCGATAAGTCACTATGCCCAAGTAACATCTGTACGACCCTGAGATCTGCGCCATAGTTCAGTAAATGCGTCGCAAAAGCGTGTCTCAATACGTGTGGTGACAACAGCTCTGTATCGATCCCAGCGACGACCGAGTAGTGCTTAATACGATACCAGAACGTCTGACGGGTCATTTGCTTGGCGCGTTTACTCGGAAAAACCACATCAGAACTGTTTTCGCCAAGTAGATGTGGACGACCTTGTTCAATAAAAGTCTCTATCCAATCCACCGCATTTTCGCCCATTGGTACTAAGCGCTCTTTGCCACCCTTACCAATAACACGCACCACGCCCTGTCTTAGGCTGATGTTTTCCATCGTCAAGCTAACCAGTTCTGTCACACGCAAACCGGTTGCATAGAGTAACTCAAGCATCGCCTTATCGCGAAGCTCAATCGGATCGTTCGGATCTGGCGCATCGAGCAAAGCATCAACCTGCTCTTCACTCAAATCTTTCGGCAAGCGTTGCGGCAGCTTCGGGCTGATCAACAAGGCACTTGGATCATCGCCTCTGATTTTCTCGCGGTGCAAATATTGGAACAAGCGACGAATCGCCGACAACATACGGGCACGAGAGGTCTGCTTAAAATCGGCGTCGGCTAACCAGCCTTGATAATCCTGTAAACCTGAAAGGCTAATGAAGTCGAGGCGGTAATTGTTCTTTTCCATCCACGCTAATAACTTGGACAAATCGGTACGGTACGAGACAAGCGTATTCTCCGATAATCCTCGCTCCATCCACATAGCATCTAAAAACTGCTCAACGAGACCGTGGTCTGCGCTCTGCCCTTGAGGCGACTGCATAGTGTTACTCACAATATTGGAAACTGTTTTGAGAGTATGCCAGAGCAAATATGAATGCCATAAAAATTACGACTTGAGCGGATAATCGCTGCAATCGAAGTCGATTTATGGTTAGAATTCGCCATCTGAAATTAAAATCGAACGTTTGCTATGAAAATTGGATTATTTTACGGCTCAACCACCTGCTACACAGAAATGGCAGCAGAGAAAATTCGCGGCATTATTGGTGAAGACCTAGTTGATATCCATAACGTGAAAGAAAGCCCTCTTTCATTGATGGCGGACTACGACCTTTTATTGCTGGGCATCTCGACTTGGGACTTCGGTGAAATCCAAGAAGATTGGAATGAACTGTGGGAAGACATCGCAACCACGCCTATGAAAGGCAAGGTTGTGGCTCTGTTTGGTTTGGGTGACCAAGAAGGCTACGGCGAATGGTTCCTAGATGCGATGGGTCTATTGCATGATGAACTGAAAACCGCGGGTGCAGAGTTTGTTGGCTTCTGGCCAAACGATGACAGCTACGAGTTCGAAGCGTCTAAAGCGTTGACCGAAGACAAATCTCAATTCGTTGGTTTGGCGCTTGATGAAGATTCACAATACGAGCTAAGCGACGACCGTATCGCAAGCTGGGTTGAGCAAGTACTGGTTGAGTACAGCGAAAAGCTATAACCAAACAGAAGTACTCCCGGCTAAGTAGCTAACCAAGTAACTAGCTGGATATAAAAAGACCACAGAATACAAAAAGGCCTCATTACTGCGAAGTAATGAGGCCTTTTCTATTTCATCTCGAAGGACAATCTAATCTCAACGGAAGATTAAACAGTCTCTTCAGCCATCTCTTGTTCTGTTGACTTGCCAACAAAGAACATACAGATGATTGCAGCCGTTGTTGGAAGCAACCAACCCATACCGATCTCAAACAGTGGCAGCATCTTAAGTGCAGACACGTCTACACCCGCTACTTTAGCGCCATCAATAAGAGCAAACAGCAGTGACACTAATACCACTACGCGGTAAGCCGCTTTTGGATTAGGGAAACGGCTACGTAAGAATGTCAGAGCAACCAACGCGATAGCGACTGGGTACAGTGCAAACAGTACTGGAACAGACAGAGAAATCAGTTGAGAAAGACCAACGTTCGCAACGGTTGCACAAGCTACACCATTGATGATTACCCAAGTCTTGTAAGACAGAGGCGTTAGCGAGCTGAAGTAATCAGAACATGCTGACACAAGGCCAATCGCCGTAGTTAGACATGCTAATAGTACGATCACAGAAAGCACTAGCTGACCAGAAGGACCAAACAACGATTGAACGTATAGGCTTAAAATAGCACCGCCATTGTCTGCACCAGCTGCGACTGTTGCACTTGTTGCGCCTAGGAAAAATAGAGAGATGTAAACAAACGCCAGACCCGCTGCGGCAATACAACCCGCGCTAATTAGGTACTTAGTCGTCGCTGCACGGTCAGTAATGCCCTTGCTACGAATCGCATCAACAATCAGCATACCAAACATCAAAGAAGCAAAAGTATCCATGGTGTTGTAGCCTTCAAGGAAACCTTTGGTTAGTGGTTGAGTGATGTACTCACCGTGAGCCGCAAGAATATCGCCTTGAGGGTTAACGAATACAGCAATCGCCAGCACAACCAAACCAACGAACAGTGCAGGTGTTAGCACCTTACCAATGACGTCAATAAGCTTACCTTGCGACCATGAGAAGAACATCGCTACTGCAAAAAATGCAATCGAAAAGAGAGTTAGGTGAGCTTGAGAGGCATCGATGAAGAACGGTTTCACCGCCATCTCATAGGCAACAAGGCCAGTACGCGGTGCAGCAAATGCAGGACCGATAATGATAAAGATCAGTACAGCCATGATGGTTGCTGCTTTCTTAGGAAGATCTTTAGTTAAGTGACCCCAAGAGCCACCAGCCACTGCGACCGCGACGATAGTGATTAACGGCAGACCAACGGCAGTCAGCAGAAAACCAGACATCGCTGGAAGGAAGTGATCACCGGCTAATTGGCCAGCTAGAGGTGGGAAGATGATGTTACCCGCACCCAAGAAAAACGCAAAAAGCATAAAGCCCAATGCCATTATATCTGTTAGTTTTAGACTCTGTTTCACAGATAATCCTTAATTATATTTATGAATTTATGTTGTGCTTACATGAATGTTACAGCTCAAAGCTGCCAATCAATCTATAAAATAGTCGCGCATAATGACGAAACAACTGGCTAGCTGCAAGTCACCACACAAAAACACCATATAAATTTGCATATGAGAACAAAAAGCAGTGGATTCCACTAGCTATAGAAAAATAGCCACAATTATAAACTAACCATAATGCACAACAATATTTTTCCAAGCAGAACATTGATTCATACAAGCGGTTAACATTAGAGCTAATCACTTAAAATATCTCGATACTCAGAACATTAATGAAAGACAAAACAGTGCAAACTAAAAGCTTCAATTTTAAGCAATTCTCAATTTACGGCGGGAAAAGCGGTATGCCAGTCAGTACCGATGGCGTATTACTTGGCGCGTGGGTAAGCCTGCCACAAAGATCATGTGTACTCGATATTGGAACCGGGACAGGTCTGCTGGCTTTGATGGCTGCGCAGCGTTTTGAAGATGCTTCAATCTCTGCGATAGATATTGATCAACACGCTATTGATGCTGCCACTGTCAATATTGAGCAGTCGCCTTGGCAAAATCGTATCTCCCTTGATCACGGCAGCGTGTTAACAGCCGACTTTCCACAAAGGTTTGATGCGATCATCTGTAACCCGCCCTACTTCAACTCTGGAGAACAGGCGCAGCAAAGCCAAAGAGCCACCGCCAGGCACACCGACAGCTTGGATCATTTAGCGCTTGCCCAGCGTTGTTTCGAGATAACAACCGACGCCGCGACTGCCAGTTTCATCCTACCGACGCCTGAGGGGGAAGGTTTTATCAAGCTTGCCGAGCAATGTGGTTGGTATCTAGCAAAACGCCTTGATGTAAAAACAACAGATAAAAAGCCAGCTAGCCGAATTTTATTCGAGTTATCTAAAGATCCTGCTTGCGAGCAAGATTTGCAGCGCGAATCGCTTACAATTCACCATCAAGGTGGTTATAGCGAAGCATTTATTGCGCTCACTAAAGATTTTTATCTCAAGATGTAGCAAATACCATGTGATCCTAATCACTAATGCTTCTATAATGTCCGACTACTCTTTTTTATCGTCTGCTTTTTGAGGCAGAAACATTTATTGCTTGTGGAGAAACAACAGTGATCAGAACCTTTGCAGAACTCGATCTAAACCAAGAGCTGCTTAAAGCAATTGACGAAATGGGCTACGAACGTCCAACACAGATACAAGCTGAAGCAATCCCACAAGCGTTAGATGGAAGAGACGTTTTGGCTTCTGCGCCAACAGGTACTGGTAAAACAGCATCATTTGTATTGCCAGCACTGCAATACCTACTGGATTTCCCACGTAAGAAATCTGGCCCTGCACGTATGCTTATCCTGACGCCAACGCGTGAGCTAGCAATGCAGATCACCGAACAAGCACGTGAGCTTGCTAAATACACCAGCCTAAATATCTTCACGATCACGGGCGGTGTTATGTACCAAGAGCACGCAGATATCTTAAGTACAACTCAAGATATCGTAGTAGCAACACCTGGCCGTTTGATGGAATACATTGAAGGCGAGCGTTTTGACTGTCGTGCGATTGAATGGCTGGTTCTAGATGAAGCCGACCGCATGCTAGACATGGGCTTTGGTCCTGTTGTTGACCGTCTGTCTGCAGAGTGTCGCTGGCGTAAACAAACTTTACTGTTCTCAGCAACACTAGAAGGTAAAGGCATTGAAGGCTTCACTGAAGATCTACTTAAAAACCCAGCGGAGATCGATGCGAAATCATCACTTCGTGAGCGTAAGAAGATCACTCAGTGGTACCACCGTGCAGACACGGCAGAGCACAAGCTAAGCATCCTAAAGCACGTCATCACAGAGCAAGCTGAGCGCAGCATCGTATTCTTGAAGACGCGTGATCGTCTAGGTGATCTACGAGCTCAACTTGAAAGCGCGCAAATCCCATGTGCGTGGATCCAAGGTGAAATGCCTCAAGATCGTCGTAACAACGCGATTGCTCGTTTCCGTGACGGCTCTGTAAACGTACTACTAGCGACTGACGTTGCTGCTCGTGGTATCGACCTTCCAGACGTAAGCCACGTAATCAACTACGACATGCCACGTACTGCTGACGTATACCTACACCGTATTGGCCGTACGGCTCGTGCTGGTAAAAAAGGTAACGCGGTTTCTATCATTGAAGCGCACGATCAACTAATGATTGAGCGTGTGGCTCGTTACACAGACGAACCAATCAAAGAACGCTTTATTGAAGGCATGCGCCCTACGCATAAGAAAGCGGCCGTGACTAAGAAGAAGAAGCCGAAGAAAGAAGATAAGAAAGCGGTAGAGAAACAAAAAATCGCGAAGAAGAAAAAAATCGCGAAGAAAAAGAAAGCAGCAAAGAAGAAGTAATCTACCAGCTTCAACGATTCAATAAAAAAGCCCCATGCAGTTCGCTGCATGGGGCTTTTCTCTATCTGGTCTGTTATCAGGCTAAAACCGAGAGCTACTCGTTAGCCAAGGACTACTAGTTTTGCTCTTCGCGCTTAAAGACAAGCTCTTTCGCGTTCGACTCTTCTTCAACGAAGTAGTAGCCCGCCGTATCAAACTGGGTCAGCGCCTCAACCGAGTCGATCTTGTTCTCGATGATGTAGCGAGCCATCATGCCACGCGCTTTCTTCGCGTAGAAACTGATCACCTTGTACTGACCGTTCTTGCAGTCTTTGAATACAGGGGTAATCACTTGGCCATCCAAGTTCTTCGGCTTCACGGCTTTAAAGTATTCGTTCGACGCTAGATTGATCAACACATTGTCGCCTTGAGCATTCAACGCTTCATTGAGCTTGTCTGTGATGATGTTGCCCCAGAACTGGTACAAGTTAGTACCACGAGCATTGGCTAAGCGTGTACCCATCTCTAGGCGGTATGGCTGCATCAAATCCAACGGCTTAAGCAAGCCATATAACCCAGAAAGCATGCGCAGGTGGTCTTGTGCGTAGTCAAAATCTTCATCCGATAGCGTTTCAGCGTCTAGGCCAGTGTATACATCGCCTTTAAAGGCTAGGATTGCTTGGCGTGCGTTGTCTTGGGTAAAGGTCTCGCTCCACTGCTCAAAGCGCGCTACGTTCAACCCTGCGATTTTATCGCTGACTTTCATCAGTGCAGAAATATCGACTGGCGTCAGTTTGCGGCACTCTTCAATCAGCTCAGCAGAGTGTTCAACAAACTCAGGCTGACTAAAGCGTTCCGTCGCTAATGGTGATTCGTAATCAAGTGTTTTGGCTGGAGAAACGACAACTAACATAACTTTACCCTAATCGGTTATCTAACTGGATGCTGCTAGAGTATAGAAAAAACATCAACTTGTCTTTATGGCTGTTCCTATTACTTCGATAGGGAGAATGAGCTTCGATAGACAGAATGAGACAAATGACAGGCAAACAAAAAGGCTAAGGTCGAAACCTTAGCCTTTCTAATCACTTTAGGATGAGCCGTTTATCGCTCCAACAAGATTACTTCTTGTTGTTGTCCCAAATACCGTCTTCCAGCTGAGACTTAAGCTCTGGGAAGTCATTCGAATCGAATGTTGGTACTTTACCCGCGTCTAGTTGGCGGTTGTAGTCTTTCGCTAGCTTAATCACGATACCTGATAGCAGGATAATCGCCACCAAGTTAACAATCGCCATTAGGCCCATCGATACGTCAGCCAGTGCCCATACCGTTGGTAACGTCGCTAGAGAACCGAACATAACCATACCCAGAACAACGATACGGAACAGCACTAGGCCCTTCTTGTTGTTGTGCTCAAGGAAGATAAGGTTCGTTTCAGCGTACGAGTAGTTTGCAATGATTGAAGTGAAAGCGAAGAAGAAAATCGCTACCGCTACAAAAATGCCGCCCCATTCGCCCACTTGTGCTGTTAGTGCACGTTGCGTTAGTTCGATACCCGTTACTTCACCGTGTGGTACATACTCACCAGACATCAGGATGATTGCGACTGTTGCTGAACAGATAACAATGGTATCCATGAACACGCCTAGCATTTGCACGTAACCTTGTGATGCTGGGTGCGGTGGGTAAGGCGTAGCAGAAGCTGCTGCGTTTGGCGCAGAACCCATACCCGCTTCGTTCGAGAACAAACCACGTTTGATGCCGTTAATCATCGCTTGTGCGATTGCGTAACCTAGGCCACCCGCTGCTGCTTCTTGCAGACCGAATGCACTCTTGAAGATAAGAGCCAGTACTTCAGGCACTTTCTCGATGTTCGCGAACATCACGTACATAGCGATCGCTAGGTAAGCCAATGCCATGATTGGAACGATGATTTCTGCTGTGCGTGCAATCTTACGGATACCACCGAAGATAACGAACGCAGAGATGATTACGATACCAACACCAACGTAGCTACGCTCAAGGTCGAATGCCGTGTTCATTGCGCTTGCAATAGCGTTCGCTTGAACCGCGTTGAATACAAGACCAAATGCAATGATGAGGAAGATAGAGAATAGAACCCCCATCCAACGCATGCCTAGGCCTTTCTCCATGTAGTATGCAGGGCCGCCGCGGTAGTTACCGTCGTTATCACGCGTTTTGTATAGCTGTGCCAGTGTGCTTTCTGCAAACGATGTTGCCATACCTAGCATTGCGATTAGCCACATCCAGAAGATAGCACCAGGGCCACCAGCGGTTAGTGCTACAGCAACACCTGCCATGTTACCCGTACCTACACGAGCAGCGAGACTAGTACAAAGAGCTTGGAAAGAAGAGATACCAGCACTGTCTGCTTTACGGCTGTTTCTAAGAACAGAGAACATGTGGCCGAAATGGCGGAATTGAATGAAGCCTAGTCGTACAGTGAAGTAGATACCCACACCAACCAGTAAGTAAACTAAGATAGATCCCCAAAGGAGATCGTTCATCAAATTGATTAAGTCTGTCACGTGAACCTCGTAATTGAGTTTAAGCACCGATCATGCTTCCTAGCCTTCCTCTTAATCGCCTATGCCTCTGTCAATGTTGTGTCGGCACTCTTGTTATATTCTTGCGGCGATTGAGACTGTAAATGTCGCTTCATGCATCCATTTTACGTATCAGTGTATTTTTTGACGGGCGGATAATGCAGCGAGACGGCCTAAAAATCAATATGCAAATGCACTTATATTAAAATGACATTTCACTAATAACACACTTTTTGTTAACACAACTTTCAACAATGCAGCCCAATAAAAGTCACATTATCGGGACATAATATCAACAACAGCCACGGCACTACCCCAACAAGAACACCATCCTATAAAAATGACGTCAGCCTAGGTTTTACAAGGTATAGTGAAGATCTTCGTTTTTTTCTAGGCCAATGAGATCCCTATACCGCACGGTACCATGTGCACTTCAATGCATTGTAGTCAAAACGCTATTCCATTCGCACAATGAATTAACATTCAATAACCCCCAATTTAATCGTTTACTTAGGTTTGTTTGCCTGTTTTTTATACATAATAATTCTCACAATGTGTGAGCATGCATAAAAAAATAGAACAAAAGCTTCATGGATTTGAAACAAATGAGAAACAAATCAAAGTTATTGTGAACCTAAATATGATATTTATTGGTTCGTAAGAACTAGTCCCACGGAAGGAGATATGGCTTATGGATAGCTTTCAATTCGATGAAGTATCAGAACTAGAAATGCCTCGTGTAACTCAAAAATCACGCTCGAAACCACTCAAGCGTAAGTGGCGTGAAATCGAAGCCATCAACGATCGTAGGCAGCTTGAGAAAGAGCTGAGAGAGATGAACCTAGGTCTTGATTTTAGCCTTGACGATATAAAACTTTAATCAGCACGATAAGAAATCAGATAGCAAAAGGCACCTATATAGGTGCCTTTTTTATTTTTTGAGGTAGTTAATCCGCTCAAAGCGCCATTTAGAAACCAACCCTCTAATATAGAGGACACCTAAAAATAGGTGCACCTCAACATTACAACGGGCTAAACACACTCTTGTTCATTTTGTCGAACCCGAGCCGCGAGTTGGCGATATTGATCGGCGATGGTCTCTCCAAAAACAGGGTCATCTTCCGGTTGAAGCCATTGAGACTCCACTTCTTGCCAATCTTTCACCGTGAACGCCTCAACAATCATGGGTAGCACATGCTTCTCTTCATATTCCATGTGCTTTCGCTGAGCCTTAACAAACGCTTCAAGCTGCTCAATAAAGACTTGCTGAGGAACCACCGCATCTTGAAGGATCATATCGACCAAACCTAAAAAGTCCGCCGTTTTCTCAGAAAGCAATTGATGCTCTAACTCCAAGTCTTCAATCGCTTGCTCGCTGCCATATTGCTTAAGATAGTAGCGATAAATGACGTCTTCTTTAGGGTGATGCACTTTGTCTGAATGGTTCATAAGGTAATGAACCACCTCTGCGATCAGGCTATAGTTTATTTCTCGCTCCTGTTTCAGAAACTCTAACTTACTGTTGAGTATCGCGAGTAAACGAGCCATATAGCCATGCTCTCGTCTTATCCTTTCAATCATCATAGTATTGCACTCCATTACACCTACTATTTATAAGTGTATACGAATATGCTGATTTATGATTTGACCCTGCTCAGAAAACCACCAACCTACACTTCTGTTGGTAAACGCCAGTCAATAGGTTGTTGATCCATAGAAGAAAGCAGCTTGTTGGTTGTAGAGAAATGCTGACAACCGAAGAATCCACGGCGTGCCGATAATGGCGATGGGTGAGGTGCAACCAACACATGATGCTTGTCGTCATCAATCGCTTGACCTTTCTTCTGGGCGTGTGCGCCCCACAACAAAAAGATGATCGGTTCAGAGCGCTGATTGAGCTCAGCAATAATGGCATCGGTAAAGGTTTCCCAGCCACACTTAGCATGTGAGTGTGCTTTTGCCTCTTCGACTGTAAGGACTGTGTTCAACATCAACACCCCTTGCGATGCCCAAGAATCGAGATAACCATGACTAGGAATCTCAAAGCCCTCTATATCTTGTGCAAGCTCTTTGTACATATTGCGTAGAGAAGGTGGGATTTTCACACCAGGAAGCACTGAGAATGCTAAGCCGTGAGCTTGGTTAGCACCGTGATAAGGATCTTGCCCTAAGATAACCACTCGCACGGATTCGAAAGGCGTCATATCAAAGGCACTGAACACCTGTTCTTGTGGCGGGTAGACGGTTTTACCACTATTACGTTGCTGTTCAACAAACGCGAGGACACTCTGAAAGTACTCTTTATCACGTTCATCATTAATAATGGATTCCCAAGTCTTTGGTCCGGTCATCGTTTTACTTCCCAATCATCAAGGTTTCTAGCGGCTTTCGCCAGACAAAAAAATAGCTGTATCGGCTAACTGTCCTAAATAAGGCTCTAGTTATACCTCATACAGCTATCAATAAACATGATGTGTAGGGTTCACTTGTTGATGAATCATAATAATCAGTTCAAGTTGTGCTAATCTCGATTAACCACTTTTCTGCTGTGTACGATGGTGGCCGTGGTTATGCACGTGACGGTTTGGTGTAGGTAAACGGCGTGCGACAGCAATAGTTGAAGTTTGGGTGATTGAATACATAAAGGCACCTCCTCTAAGACATCGTGAACTACATATTCACTTTAATACTATGAAAGAAAGGTGCCAATTTTTAGAAATAGACGGAAATAAATTTCCCCCTCTATTATTACGCTTGTTCGCTCGCTAGCGTTGCTGAGCGATGAAACATTCTAAGTTGTTGAATTTCCTCTTTCCAGATCGTCGAATCAATGGTTTCCAAGATAAGAGGGATACCATTAAAGCGAGAATCAGAGGCAATATACTCAAAACAATCCCAGCCAATTTCGCCTTTTCCTAAAGAATGGTGTCGATCGACTCGGCTCGCGAACTCAGCTTTTGAATCATTGATGTGCATTGCTCTTAGATAGTGCATACCCACGATGCGGTCGAACTCAGCAAAAGTATGCTCACACGCCTCTTTTGTACGTAAGTCATAGCCAGCAGTAAACGTATGGCAGGTGTCTAAGCACACACCCACACGTGACTTATCTTCTACCTGCTCGATAATCTCGGCTAGATGTTCAAACTTCCAACCCAGATTAGTGCCCTGCCCAGACGTATTCTCGATCACTGCGATTACGTCAGGTACCGCTTGATGAGCTAGGTTGATCGATTCAGCGATCTTCGCCAAACATTCGCTTTCTGAGATTTTCTTTAAATGACTCCCAGGATGAAAATTCAAAAGCGTTAGTCCAAGTTGATTACAACGCTCCATTTCATCAATAAAAGCCGCGCGTGATTTCTCTAGCTTCTCTTCTTCTGGCGCTCCTAGGTTAATCAGGTAGGAGTCATGAGGAAGAATGTGCTCAGCACCGTAGCCCAACATTTTGCAATTGGCTTTAAAGGCACTAATGGTTTTCGCTTCTAGTGGTTTTGCCGCCCACTGTCTCTGGTTCTTGGTAAACAGTGCAAACGCATTGGCACCTATTTCACGTGCACGCATAGGCGCCTGATCAACTCCACCAGCAGCCGAGACATGAGCGCCAATAAACTTAATATTTGTTTCCGGTTTTGAGGATGAATTATTGTTTGTCATTAAATCACTTTACACTTTCAGAATGCTTAATAAATAAAGGGTCGTATCGGTTGTAGTTCAATAAAAACACAACAAATGTAGTAAACTTACAACAAATATGACTGTTAAATATTTTTTATACTTTAAAATATTTTGTAATTACTTTGTTTTCAAAGGTTTTATTGATTTACCTCAATATAATCACCTTTGTGAAAATATGGTTTTTGGTTGTTTTTTGACTTGAATCAATGTTAACCTTACTAATATTAGGTATATATTACCCAGCTCAATAAAAATCGAAAGTTAACACCATAATCAAACCACATTCAGTGGACTAGGAGATAGTTATGATCCAAGGTATTCAAATTACTAAAGCAGCAAACGATGACCTACTAAACTCAATCTGGCTACTAGATAGCGAGAAGAATGAAGCTCGTTGTGTTGTTGCTACTGCAGGTTTCGAAGCTGACCAAGTTATCTCAGCTGCAGACCTAGGCGAGTACGAAAGCCGTGAAGTTGCAATCGAAGCAGCACCACGCATCGAAGGTGGTCAACACCTAAACGTTAACGTTCTTAAGCGTGAAACGCTAGAAGACGCAGTTGCTCACCCAGAGAACTACCCACAGCTAACTATCCGTGTATCGGGTTACGCTGTACGTTTCAACTCTCTAACAACTGAACAGCAACGTGACGTTATCGCACGTACGTTCACTGAGTCTCTATAATTTTTAGAGCTTAAATTAGAATACAAAAACGGCGCTCATTGAGCGCCGTTTTTATTTGTTCGAAAAACAAATGGACGTTACGGTTGAACTCGACGAAGCACAGCTTTTAGCGCTTCAAAATCGTTATCAAGATCTTCAGACAACAATTCCATCGCCGCGTGTTTTGCTAGCGGGCCAGGCAGTTCGATATCAGAACCTAGGATGTCATCAACCACTTCTTTGAATTTCGCTGGGTGTGCTGTACACAGGAACAAGCCAGTTTCGTTCTCTTGCAGTTGCTCTTCCAGTAGACGGTAAGCAATCGCACCATGTGGTTCACATAGGTAACCTTGTGCTTTTAGGTCGCGAACTGACTCAGCGCTCTGCTCGTCAGATACTTTACCTTTGCCTAGTGTATCTAAGCCCCAACCTTTCAGTTGGCAAAGCTCTTCGATACGAGGCCAGTTGTTTGGTTGGCTTACGTCCATCGCGTTCGATGTTGTCGCAACAGTCGGTTTTGGATCCCATTGACCTGTTTCTAGGTAACGAGGAACAGTGTCATTTTCGTTAGTTGCTGCGATAAAACGCTTAACAGGTAGACCTAGCGCTTTAGCCAATAGACCAGCCGTTAGGTTACCAAAGTTACCACTTGGTACAGAGATAACGAGGTTTTCACGTTGCTCTTTAGTCAGCTGAGAAGCCGCCTCAAAGTAGTAACAGATCTGAGCCATTAAACGGCTGATGTTGATCGAGTTTGCCGAATTAAGACCGATCTCTTTACGCAGTTCAGCGTCATCAAATGAGTCTTTAACTAGAGCCTGACACGCATCAAAGTCACCATCAATCGCCACAGTGTGGATGTTCTTGCCAAGCGTACAGAACAGCTTCTCTTGCAGTGGGCTGATCTTGCCTTTCGGGTAAAGAATCACAACATTGATGTCTTCCATGCCGTAGAAAGCATGCGCAACCGCCGCACCAGTATCACCTGATGTTGCCGTTAAGATAGTGATTTGACCACCATCAGAAACAGCTGCTAAAGATTGAGCCATAAAGCGGCCACCGAAATCTTTAAACGCCAGTGTTGGACCGTGGAAAAGCTCAAGCGCGTAAACGCCGTCTTTTACTTGGTTGATTGGTGCAGGGAATTGGAACGCTGCATCCACCATTTGGTCGATCTGTTCTTTTGGTAATTCATCACCAATCAATGCTGACAGAATCTTTGAGCTACGAGGGACAAAGTCCTCTGCTAGCAGCGCATCGATATCATCAAACTTTGGCAGTTCAGATGGGAAAAATAGACCTTGATTACGGCCTAAGCCTTGACGAACGGCTTGGCCAAAAGAGACTTGTTCATCATTTTCTTTGATGTTGTACAGTTTCATAACTCACTTCCTGTAACGATCGAACCCTGCTTATCTAGGCGACAAACGTGAACGAATCCTTCTTCATTTTGTACGTAATTTTGTTCTAACCAGCGTGCAACACGCTCGGCGACATCTTGTTCTTTGCAAATGCTAAATAGAGTTGGACCACTACCAGAAATACCAGTAGCCAGTGCCCCAGCTGACAGCGCGTATTTACGAGCATCAGCAAACCCTGGAAGCAGTTTCTCACGATATGGTTCAGCGATCACGTCTTTGATCATCTTCGCCGCCAGTTCAGGTTGACCTGAATGACACGCGTGGATAAAGCCCGCTAAGTGACGACCATGAGCAATAATATCCTGACGACGATATTGAGATGGTAGGATCTCTCTCGCTTCAGCCGTTGAAACCTTAATACCCGGATAAGCCATTACCCAGTACCAGTCGTCAAAACACGGTACTTCTTGGCTGATGATGCCTAGCTCTTCAAGCATGAGCTGCACACCACCAAGGTAACATGGCGCAACGTTATCGTAGTGGATACCACCTGAAATCTTGCCTTCCATTTCACCCATCAGAGCAAGCAGTTCAGTTTCATTCAGGGGCTGACCGTGAAAACGGTTTAGCGCATCCAGTGCCGCGACGATTGAACATGCACTAGAACCCAAACCTGAACCGATAGGCATGTTCTTTTCTAGTGTCATTTCTAAAGGCTTTAGCGTAACGCCTTTTTTATCAAGCTCTCTCGAGAACACAACCCAGCAGTCGTAGACAATGTTTTCTTTGGTTTCAGTTGGCAGCTTAGAAACAAAACTGCCTGCTGTTTTTAGTGAGAATGATTCATCACCTGCTTTAACCATAACTCGGTCACCGAGCAGCGTGCCATCCACTGGAGACACAGCGGCCCCCAGCACATCAAACCCTACACTGACATTGCCGATTGATGCAGGTGCATAAACAACAACATCCATATCACTTGAACTCATTCCTAAACTCCTAATTTCCAACCAAGAGTACGCATCACATCAGAGAATACGCCTGCTGCTGTAACTTCAGTACCCGCACCGTAACCACGCAATACTAGAGGGATCGGTTGGTAGTAACGGCTGTAGAATGCTAATGCGTTCTCGCCATCTTTAATCTTGAACATTGGGTCGTCGCCATCAACAGCTGCGATACGAACTTTACACTTACCATCGGCGATTTCACCAACATAACGAAGTACTTTGCCTTCTTCTGCTGCGATCGCTGACTGTTCTTGGAAGTAAGCATCCGCTTCTGGCAAGCGAGCCATAAACTCTTCAACCGTGCCTGAATCATCAAAACCCGGTGGCAATGCTTGGTCAACCTCAACATCTTCAAGCTCAAGTGCCATGCCCGCTTCACGAGCAAGAATAAGCAGCTTACGCGCAACGTCCATACCAGACAGATCATCACGAGGATCCGGCTCAGTGAAGCCGTTATCTTTAGCAATGTTGGTTGCTTGGCTGAGTGTCATACCCTCATCAAGCTTACCGAAAATGTAAGACAGTGAACCAGAAAGAATGCCGTTGAACTTCTCAAGCTCATCACCTGCAGAGATTAGGTTCTGTAAGTTTTCGATTACGGGTAGACCTGCGCCTACTGTTGTCTCGTACATCAACTTACGACGAGAGTTACGTGCCACTTCACGAAGCTGATGGTAGTAAGCCATGCTTGCCGTGTTGGCTTTTTTGTTTGGTGTTACCACGTGGAAACCAGCCGCTAGGAAATCAGCGTATTGCGCCGCAATGCCTTCGCTAGACGTACAGTCAACCAAGACTGGATTGATAATGTGGTTACGTTGAACAAGTGCATTTAAGCGCGCTAAGCTAAACTCTTCTGTCGCGCTCGACATGCGATCACGCCACTGCTCTAGCGGTAGACCATCGCTATCTAGCAACAAGCCTTTGCTGTTTGCTAAACCACATACGCGAATCACGATGCCTTTTTCTGCCAGTTTGCCTTGTTGACGTTGGATCTGGTCAACAAGCTCCCCACCAACACCACCAACACCAACAACGAATACGTCAAGGAAGTGCTTAGAGTTAAATAGGTTCTCGTGACACGCCTTGATCGCTTCAGAGATTTTGTCTTCAGGGATAACCGCAGAGATAGCACGTTCAGAAGAACCTTGCGCGATAGCAACGATGTTGACGTTCACTTCCGCTAAAGAAGAGAAGAATTGAGACGCCACGCCACGTGAAGTGCGCATACCGTCACCCACTAGCGTAACAATCGCGACATCGTCCATGAACTCAACAGGCTCTAATAGGCCATCTTTCAGCTCAAGTTCAAACGCATCTGATAGCACTTGCTTCGCTTTCACTTTATCAGCAGATTCAATACAGAAGCTGATGCTGTACTCTGAAGAAGATTGAGTAATAAGGACGATAGAAACGCCGGCAGAAGACATCGCGCCGAATACACGACTCGCCATACCAACCATGCCCTTCATACCTGGGCCTGATACGTTAACCATCGTTAGGTCACTTAGCGTAGTGATGCCTTTGATTGCTAGGTTATCTTCGCCAGTGTCTTGGCCGATCAAAGTACCTGCACCCTGTGGGTTGAAGCTGTTTTTGATTAGGCAAGGAATATGGAATTGCGCGATAGGAGCGATAGTCTTCGGATGTAGAACCGAAGCGCCGAAGTAAGAAAGCTCCATCGCTTCTTGATAGCTTAGCGATTTAAGAAGACGAGCATCATCCACTAAACGCGGGTCACAGTTGTAAACGCCGTCTACATCTGTCCAGATCTCACAGCAATCAGCACGTAGACACGCTGCTAGCACTGCAGCTGAATAATCAGAGCCGTTACGGCCGAGTGTGACTAGCTCACCTTTATCGTTACCAGCCGTAAAGCCCGGCATGATATTTACGTGACCTTTAGGCAGTGGCGACTGACGGAAGTTCTGAGTTGAAACGTCCACATCGACCATAGCTTCAAGGTGATCACCTTTAGCGTATAGGTATTGAACTGGGTCAATCAGGCTTGCTGGTTGGCCTTTCGCTTCAAGTACCGCTTTCATCAACTGGATTGAGATTCGCTCACCTTTACTGATGATGCGAGCATTAACGTGGTTCGGGCACATACCAAGTAGGTTGATGCCATTCACGAACTGCTTTAGCTGAGCAAGAGAGGTATCCACCTGCTCTTGAAACGCGGCACCATCGATAGAAGGCACGACCGCTTTGATCTCTGCAAACAGTGTGTTAAATGAAGATTCGATCTCTGTAATCTGTGCGTCAGCTTCACCATTTTTCAGTGCAGCTTCAATAACAGCGACCAACTTATTGGTTGTTTTTCCTGGAGCCGATAGTACAACGGCTAGCTCTTCTTGCTGGGCATTATTAGCGATGATATCAGCCGCTCGTAAAAAACGATCTGCATCAGCTAATGATGAACCTCCAAACTTTAAAACGCGCATCCCTTTCTCCATAAGTCATAAAAATGGTACAAAAAAAGGCCTGTATCTTGTTGGATACAGGCCTTTTTTTTAAAATCCGTTACTTAGCAGCCTGCCCCAACAATGTTAATGTCGGTAATAATAATGGTTGTGGTCATTACTAGGTGGCTTACGTGCTGCATATCAAATTCTCTGCTTGTGCTTTACTCTACGTGTATCAATTTTTACCACTGGACGTCAATGAAAAGTTGCGTTTTTTTTACATTCGCACCGTTTTTCAGAGCAAACCGTCATTTAAGGGATAAAACACCCTGTATAAACCTTCACTTAAGATACTGGATTTACTCATTGAACAGGCAAGAGTGATCAATTGCATATATAGTCATAACGAAATGCTATATCGATTGTGCAGCGAACGTACAAGTTCTGTGCTTTAATTGAACGATAACGTTCGAAGAACAATAATAATGACATCAGGAGTGGGAAATGAAGAGATTACTTATTCTTTTAGCGTTTGCTACGCCTGTTGTTTGTTCAGCGAACCGCTTGCCTATACTACCCAGCCAAATCGATAGTTCTTCTCATAAATTCTTTATCTCCACACAAAACGCGTCGAGTGAAAGCTTCGATACTTGGAAGATAGACAGTGGCTACTCTTATAGCTTGTTTGCTGATGTTGACCTTTATGTAGGTACACGAATCAACAGCGATTCACTTAAGTATGAAAGCGGATTTTTAAGTGGTGTCAGTTATCAGTTCTCAGAAAGAGTTTCTTTCAACAGTTCTCTGCACACCTATAAAGACGAAACCGAAGACAATGAGAAATCAGTCGCCGCAGAGGTTTCCAGCCGAGTGCAACTAACAGATAACCTAGATTTGCATGCCACTCTTGATTATGAAGAGTGGCAGCAAGGTGTTGAAGTGGGATTAGGGTTTCGCTTTTAATCTTTGGCTTGTTCTTTATTTACTAACTAGATCGGATTGAGCTACAAACTTTCAGCACATCACAAACCATTCCCCGTTCTAATCTATCAACGGCATTCAATTTGAGTCAGTTACGATTCAATTAACAACTCAGATGAAATTAACACACCATTCCAATCGGCATAAATATAGTCACCAGGCTGAATCAGTTGATTATGTATAGAGAGCGTCACATTCACTTGGCCGACACCGCGTTTCTCTGTTTTGAATGGCGATGCACCTAACGCTTGAACGCCAAGGTCCATTTGCGACATCATGCCAACATCACGCACCGCACCGTTCACAATCACGCCTTCCCAACCATTTTCTATTGCGAGAATAGCGAGTTGATCGCCAAGCAGCGCCTTCTGGCATGAGCCATTACCGTCAACGACAAGCACTTTGCCACAGCCGTCGGTCTCTAAAACCTCGCGAACCTTGGAATTATCGTGATAACAACGAACTGTTACAATTTTTCCAAAGAACGCACCACGTTGGCCGAAGTTCTGCAATGGCATGTTCAGTAGGGTGACTTCGCTTTCAAACTCATCACACAAGTCGGGTGTTATATCGTGCATATATCCTCCGTGAGTAAGGCGTTACCAGTTATGTCAGGCTAGCCTCTATGCTTTTATATGTTATTAAAATTAATCCTTTGTTTTCATTGTTCTATGCTCAATTTATTACTCAATAAAGGTTGATTGAGCATATTTATCTACTAGACTCTTAAGACAGCTTTCAGCTTCCTTGGTTCATAATCCGGTCTTTAGCAGGCAAGATGTGCGAAGCATCTCGAATAATCATTCTTGTTTTGGTGCTAAATAGTCACCATAACATTGGTTAAGTTGTAGCCATACTATTAAAGTTTGTTGCGATACGGCAATTGATGTAAATCAACAAAGTGAATGGAATTAACATTCTCGCGTTGTTAGCATGCTGTTAACATTATAGAATCCACTCCAATCACTAAAAGAATGATTGAAAGGCGTACTGGATCTACGTTATTGGGCAATACTTCAAGGAAGGCAGATAGCTGGAAGTAAGTGTTTTTTTGAAAACTTTAAGTTATCATCAAAAATACATTACCTGTATGTTATGTTTTTGCCTAGAATTTATTCTATTAGCACAGTTTCGTCACAAATTTAGGTACCGCCAAATGCAAACCCCGCAGATTCTTATCGTTGAAGATGAGCAAGTAACTCGTAACACTCTAAAGAGTATTTTTGAAGCAGAGGGATATGCTGTTTTTGAGGCTAGCGACGGTGAAGAGATGCACCAAGTGCTATCTGACAACCAAGTTAACCTTGTAATTATGGACATCAACCTTCCAGGTAAGAATGGCCTACTACTTGCACGTGAACTACGTGAGCAAGCAAACGTAGCGCTTATGTTCTTAACTGGTCGCGATAATGAAGTTGATAAGATCCTTGGCCTAGAGATCGGCGCTGATGACTACATCACTAAGCCTTTCAACCCTCGTGAACTGACTATCCGTGCACGCAACCTTCTGAACCGTTCTATGAGCACAAGCTCTGTTCAAGAAGAGAAGCGTAGCGTTGAGAAGTACGAGTTCAACGGTTGGGTACTAGATATCAACAGTCGTTCTCTGGTTAGCCCAGATGGCGAAGGCTACAAGCTACCTCGTTCAGAGTTCCGTGCTCTACTTCACTTCTGTGAGAACCCAGGTAAGATCCAAACACGTGCAGACCTTCTTAAGAAGATGACTGGCCGTGAGCTTAAGCCACACGATCGTACTGTAGACGTAACAATCCGTCGTATTCGTAAGCACTTTGAATCTGTTTCTGGTACGCCAGAAATCATCGCAACGATTCACGGTGAAGGCTACCGCTTTTGTGGTGACCTAGAAGACTAATTCGATTCGCGCTTCTTACCATTTAGCACTACTCACCAGTAAGTGTTATTAACAATAGAAGCGTCATCAATAGTTATTAAAAAGGGAGAATGCCAACGCATTCTCCCTTTTTTATTGTTCTTAATTGGATAAGGTTTTAGTAAACCGTATCCACCTTAACGTCTTTCTCTACTAACCACTTCACGGTTTCGCCATCTTTAAGTTCAACCGCTACATCAACAGGCTTGTCGCTGTCGATCTCTAGCTGCCATACAAACGCGACTTCCCATTGAGTTTCACTGTGTGTTCTTAAATCAAGATCGTCAGCCGTTACCAACAAGGTGTCTGCACCCTGTTTAACCGTAACACTCTCAACCGCAAGCGTTGCTGGCAGTTGTGAATCTGACTCTAGGTAGATAGAACCATGCAGGGTCTTATCTTGAGTCTCGCCAATCGTTGGCATCTTGTTGTGCCAAAGGTTGCTTTTCATGGTAACTGTTGCTGCAGATACTTCGACTTGATTATCTTGCTGCCATTCTACTTGTGGCGCAGAACAACCCGCTAATGCCACTACACATGCGGCGAATGCTAATTTTTTCATTATTCTTCTACCTTTGATTTAACCAACTATTTAAAACTTCAATGTCATTCTGGTATTCGTTATTTATCTCATCAACCCAACCTGAAATGTTCTCCCACCACGCAGGCAAATCTGGAGATTGAGCTTTCTGGGCAACTTGTTGGATGCGTTTCAGACCAATAGAACCTGCAGCACCTTTAATCTTATGTGCCTCAGAAACGATACTGGCTTTATCTTTCGCGACCATGTTGGAGTTCAATATTTCCATATACTCCGGCATCATATCTTCGAACATCGCGATGCTATCCAAAACCGGTTTCGGTCCAACAATATCAACATAAGACTCTAGCATATCAATATCAAGCAAAGTGGTATCAATTTCTGAAAGAAAAGGCTTACTCGCGTCGACTTTATCAATGCTCTCAACCTTATCGGTGCCCGCTACCTTCTCAATTACCTCTGGTGCATCTTCGATAAGTTCACTGATGACATCTTGGATAGCTCGAACCGACAAAGGTTTACTGATCGCTTCGTCCATGCCTTTCTGGAAGTACTCTTGCTTGTTGTTTAATACGTTCGCAGTTAACGCCACCAAAGGCGGTAGCTGGCTGTATTTCTCGCGGTAGTATTGAGCAATATCGAAACCCGTCATATCTGGCAGTTGGATATCCAACAACACCAAATCATAGTCTTCAGGATTGAAAGCAATTTGCGCCTCTTTACCCGTCATCACGACTGTCACTTCATGGCCAAGGCTTTCAAGTAGAGAGCGAGCCACTGTGATATTGAGTTCAATGTCTTCGACCATAAAGATCTTAAGATTCGACTGTTTTCTTGGCGTTTTGATCAGAGCCTGAGTATCGTGATTCACTGGAACTCGAATCGAAACCGTAAAGGTACTGCCAAAGCCCTCTTCACTGATGACTTCAATGTGGCCATCCATCATATTAATTAGCTGTTGAGAGACAGCGAGACCAATACCCGTGCCGACAGCGTGCAAGTTGTCCGTGCCCGATTTCACCTGATAGTACATCGCGAAGATCTTCTCGATTTCACTTTCAGGGATACCAATACCAGTATCTTCCACTTCCATCGTAATGTTGGCAAAGTCACCATCAATGTCGGCGCTGACTGTCATCACCACTCCACCATCTTTGGTGAACTTCATCGCGTTACTAACAAGGTTCCACAGTACCTGTCTAAGACGAGTACCATCCACCTCAACAGCAGCTGGAAGATCAGACAATCTTTCTAGATCGAACCTTAACCCTTTCTGCTCAGCCATCAACGCAGAGATACTTTCGATCTCGACAACGAAATCTTCAAAGTTAATAGGCGTAGGGAAGAGTTCAAGCTTACGGCGGTCGAACTTATCCATATCAATAATATCGTTGAAGATATTACCCAGTGTCACCGCGCTCACCTTGATGGTTTGCATCTGCTTGCGCTGTTCGGTGGTCAGTTGGCTATCAAGCAGCATGCGGCTCAAGCCAATGATGCCGTTGAGCGGCGTTCTTAACTCGTGGCTAATAGTTGAGATAAAGGTGGTCTTATCGCGGCTGGCTTTTTCTAACGACTCTTGATGCTCTTTACGTTCAGTAATATCGCGGCCAAAACCAACCAAGCCCAAGTGACGACCATCTTTGCTGTAGAAAGGCACTTTACGCAGTTCGAAGTAACTCTTGCGGCCATCTGGGTATTCAAGCCATTGGTCATAAGTCAGTGCTTGGTTGTCAGCAAATACTTTCTTATCGGTTTCAACAACTTGCTGAGCGACCTCTTTACTGTAAACATCCCAAGGAGTTAAACCAACTAGCTCTTTTTCTGTTTTACCAGTGAGCTCTTCAACCGCACGGTTACAACCAGAGAACACACCATCTTCATTACGGTAGTAAATAAGGTCAGGCGAGGCATCGATAAACGAGCGTAACAGTGCAGTACGTTCTGCGAGTTCAAGCTGAGTACGCTCGCGCTGGAACACCTCGTTTTCGAGATCTTGCATTGCTTCTGCGCGCGCTTCTTCCGCTTTTTCACGCTCTTCAATTTCTTGATTAAGCTTCTCGATATTGAGCTGCATTTTATTGTTGAGTTCTTGGTCTCGCTCACGCATGTCGCCAAGTTTAGAGACCAATTTCGCTAACCTTTGACGAGACTCTTCCAACTGGTCCACGACCACTGACAGAAAATAAACCGCCCAAGGCGTGATCACTAAACCGAAGAAAACTGAACGGACAATGTCGATGTCATCAACATTGCCTTTGAGTGCAAGGGTGATACCGACTTGCACAACAACAGCGAGGGCAACAAGCGCTAGGGCGAGTAAGATAGAAAAGCGGACAATCCCCAGTTTTACGAGTAGATCCACGTAATACTGGGCAAGATTTTTCATGGGTTTCATTTAGCGCTCCATGCGATAAGACTAGCAACATTCTACCCTGTTTGAAGATGGGAGGTAAGCTAGCTACATCACACGCAGCAAGTGTTCAGCGGTAATTTCGAAGGTTAATTAACCAATACAAATACTAACTAAGCAAAAATAGCCGGGGATAATCAAATTGCCAATTTTATAGCGTTAGCGAATTGAGTATGGATGCACCATTGAACGGTTGCGACCGTCTGATTTCGCTTGATACAACGCACTATCAGCCAAGGCAACAGCCGATTCCATTTCATCATCAGGTGTAGGAATGTAAGAGATAATACCAATACTCACCGTGATGAATTCAGAGACTGTCGACTTCTCATGCGCAAGTTCCAATTTTAGGACTTCATCATGAATACGCTGCGCCACCAGCTGAGCACCTTCGGTCGTTGTATTTGGCAGAATAAAGCCGAACTCTTCACCACCATAACGAGCCACACAATCAGATGAACGATTCAACACCTGCTTAAATGCCTGAGAAACCTGAATCAAAGCATCATCGCCTTGTTGGTGTCCGTAAAAGTCGTTGTAGCCTTTAAAGAAGTCGATATCACATAGCATGATCGTCAGTGGCAGCTTCTCACGCACATGATAATGCCACAGTGTAGAGAGCTGTTCATCGAAACGACGTCGGTTAGACACTTTAGTCAGGCTATCCATAAAGCTGAGGCGTTCAAGTTCAAGGTTGGCTTCTTCAAGCTTTTGTTCTGCTAGATAACGCTCTGTAATATCACGCGCCATGATCAACACACCATTAGTGCTCGATGCTGGATCTCTAAACGGTGATTTGACTACATCATACCAAGTAAATGTTCCATCACTTGAGACCACTTTGTCGATATAACGCAGTGATTTACTTTGATGAAGCACTTGATGATCGGTTTCTGATATTCGCGTATAGATGCTATGTGGCACCACATCTTGTAAACGTTTACCGATCAAGTCACTGACTTCAGAGATACCCAGCGCAGCCACAAATGGTTTATTACACGCTTGATAAACCATGTTTTCATTAAAGATACCAATCGAGTCTGGGCTGGCCTCCAGGAGGTTTTGCAAGATGGTGTCACGCTGCGCAAGTGCCACTTCGGTATCTTTTCGCTTCTCCATCTCGCCACGCAGTTTCTGCTGCATGTCATGCCAATCGGTCACATCATGACTAATAGAGAGCGTGCCGATGGTTTCTCCATCTTGGGAAAGCAGCACACTTTGGTAGGTTTCAAGCAAGCAGCTTTTTCCATCTTGATCTGTAGTCCAAGAGCGTTCACTTACACGACCTTTTAATACTCCACCAGAAACACTCAGGGTGCCCTCTTCAGCACGACCATGCCAAAACTTTTTAAACGAGCGATTACTCGTCACTAACTGACCTTTCTGATCTTTCACGTAGATCAGCTCAGACAAAGAATCCAAAGCGGTACGAGCAACATTCAGTTCTCGAACTTCTTGGGACAGTTCTTCGTTAGTGTTTTTATAAGGTGAGGCGTGAATCATCCAAGCCTGCTTATTTCTAAAATGGATCTTACGACCGATCAAGTTGATCTTGAACGACTCAAATTCAGAAAGCGCCCACAGGGAGACCTGCTCGAAGGCTCGATAGTTGATGTGGTTGGTTAAGTAGTGACGAAAGCTGTTCTCGCTTTCCACAGTAGGAAAGCGAAAATTAACACCGATTTGGCGGATACCAAGCAACTGCATGGCTTGGCGATTGGCATAGAGTATTTCGCCACTTCGAACATCAACAAAGTAGAGTGGCGACGGGGTAGCAAGTAGAAGCGTTTCGATATGCGACTGATAACGAGAATAGAGATGCCAGCAGATGAGAGCAATCAGCAATACAACAACGATATAAATACCGTAGCCATACGCCCTGTCCCACAACCAAGTCATTACCAGTTCCATTTACTCTCAATCTATACCATAAAATCTGTTAGGGAAATGTTACCACTATTTATTGGTTTTATCTGCTGTTACCTACAGTCACCCATTTCTATTAATTGGCCGCGTTTAAAACAGGCAACGTGTACTCGAATGCAGAGCCCGTTTTGATGCCTTGAGCACCGGTTTTATCCAACGAACGACCTATTTCAGTCATCGCTAACCAGCGGTTCTCACACCATAAAGGAGAAAGTAAGGTTGGGCGTCTCGCCGCTGAAGAAACACGGTGATAAACCACGTCCGCAGGCGTGCGTTGAATGATCTCACTCGCGATATCGATGTACTCTTCAAGGCTTGGGGCTTCTAGCTTTCCTGCCTTCCACGCCTTAGCCATGGTACTGCCCTCTACTATATGAAGGCCGTGCAGCTTAATACCATCGGTGCCAACGGCTAATACCTTGTCTAAGGTTTCAAGGTTATCCGCTTTGGTTTCTTTTGGTAGACCAACAATCAGGTGAGTACACACCTTGATACCTAAAGCGCGTGCGCGTTGGGTGATCGTTTCATACACCGCAAAATCGTGGCCGCGGTTAATTCGCTTGAGGGTTTTATCATTGGCGGTTTGCAGGCCAAGCTCGAGCCAAATCTCATAGCCTTGTTTAACGTAGCCCGCTAACAGATCCAACACCGCATCAGGCACACAGTCTGGTCGCGTACCAACACAAAGGCCGACGATCTCTGCACCGGGTGCTTTTAGCGCCTCTTCATACATATTCTTGAGCACTTGCACCTCAGCATAAGTGCTGGTGTACGCCTGAAAGTAAGCCAGGTACTTCTTGGCACGAGCAATCTCACCCGCACGATCTTTTAGCTGGTCAGCAATACTTTGAATTTGAGTTTGTTCATCGGCAAAGGAAGCCACGTTACAAAACGTGCAACCTCCACGGCCAATTGTCCCGTCTCGGTTTGGGCAGCTGAAACCACCATGAAGCGTCAGCTTGTGAACCTTCTCGCCATAACGGCGTTGAAGGTCTTGGCCGATAGTATTGACCAACTCGTGTAATTGCATATTTTCAAAGCACTCAAGTAAATAAGAATGAATATCAGTCTTTTTTGAAAAAAAATTACATCCCTGCAAAATTCGACCAATTAGTTTACTCAAGGCTTTTTGCGAGCAACCTAACAAATATCAATAAACATGCAAAAAATCGGCTCTATTTGCCTAATGTTGCACATTTGTTAGGCATTAAATTCAAAATAAAACGAAAAAAATGGTCTACATGGGTCAACTTTCATTGCAATTCGCCTAGACAAAATTGTAGGATACTTACACATATTGGCTATTTTTGAGTATTTACTTACAACGAAAACTTGCTAATAAGTCGGTGATATCTAACTCCCACCTATATAAACCACTAGTTTGTGGTTAAAAATAAACAGGTATCACTAAGGATTGTTTTTCTCGCAATACTTTTCCTGCGAGATACGGAAAGGATTCAAACCGCCAGCATAGGCAGGTTTAGACCCATAAATATAAAAGGACAAGGCTGACTTTATACAAATAAGTTGCGCCTAGATTTAACTGGAAGGATGTATCTATGGTAGATCAAGAGCAGAACTCACAGGGTCTGTATACTCCTGAATTGGAGCATGACGCTTGTGGTATCGGTTTTGTTGCGCATCTAAAGAATCGCAAATCTCATGATGTAGTAACTCAAGCACTCGATATGCTTGCACGTATGGAACACCGTGGCGGCCAAGGCTGCGATCCGTGTTCTGGTGATGGTGCAGGTATCCTGCTACAGAAGCCGCACGAATTCTTACTAGAAGAAGCCGTAAAGCTTGGAATTAAGCTGCCATCTTTTGAAAAATATGGTGTTGGTGTTGTACTTTTCCCTAAAGATGAACACAAACGTGCACAGTGTCGTGACATTCTAGAACGCAATGCACAACGCCTTGAGTTAGAAGTTATCGGTTACCGTGAACTTCCAACGGACAATTCAATGATTGGTGCTGACCCACTAAGCACTGAACCTCAATTTGAACACGTATTTATTTCTGGCGGCCCTGGTATCACACCAGAAGAGCTTGAGCGTAAACTGTATGTTCTACGTAACTACACGGTTCGTGTATGCCTAGAAAGCGTTTCAAATATCGGTGATGACTTCTACATCAACTCTATGTCTTACAAGACATTGGTGTACAAAGGTCAGCTAACAACTGAACAAGTTCCTCAGTACTTCCTAGATCTGCAAAACCCAACCATGGTGACAGCTCTAGCACTAGTACACTCTCGCTTCTCTACCAATACATTCCCACGTTGGCGTCTAGCTCAGCCTTTCCGTTACATCGCGCACAATGGCGAAATCAATACGGTTCGCGGCAACCTGAACTGGATGAAAGCACGTGAAGCAATCCTAGAATCGGATCTGTTTACACAAGCTGAAATCGACATGCTGCTTCCTATCTGTCAGGAAGGTAGTTCGGATTCATCAAACTTCGATATGGCACTGGAACTACTTGTTCTTTCAGGTCGTACTCTGCCACACGCGTTGATGATGATGATCCCGGAAGCATGGCAAGAAAACAAAAACATGGATCCAACTCGTCGTGCGTTCTACCAGTACCACGCGAACGTAATGGAACCATGGGATGGCCCAGCATCAGTATGTTTCACCGATGGTGTTCAAGTAGGTGCAACACTTGACCGTAACGGTCTGCGTCCTTCTCGCTACACAGTAACTAAAGACGACTTCCTAGTAATGGCGTCTGAGTCTGGTGTTGTTGAGATTGCACCTGAAAACGTTGAGTACCGTGGTCGTCTACAACCAGGTCGTATCTTCGTTGCTGACCTTGAGCAAGGCCGCATCATTTCTGATGAAGAAGTGAAAGACAGCATTGCTAAAGCACAACCTTACGAAAAGTGGGTTGAAGAGAACCTTCTGAGCCTGAAAAAGCTACCGGATGCGAGCAACGAATTTAGCCAACCTTCTCCAGAGAAACTACTACACAAACAACAATCGTTTGGCGTGAGTTCTGAAGAAGTAAACGAAATCATTCTACCTCTTGCGAAAACAGGCTACGAGCCACTTTCTGCAATGGGTGCTGACTGGCCGCTAGCGATTCTTTCTCACCAATCGCAGCACCTTTCAAACTACTTCAAACAGTTGTTTGCACAAGTAACTAACCCGCCGATCGACCCGATTCGTGAGCGCATGGTTATGTCTCTGAACACTTACCTAGGTAAAGACCAGAACTTACTTGCTGAAACACCTGAGCACTGTCAAAAAGTAGAACTTGAGTCTCCAGTACTGTCTAACTCTGAGTTAGAAAAACTGCGTGCAATCGATAACGAGCACCTTCAGGCGAAGACGCTGGATATCGTATTCCAAGCAAATGGCGACCAAGGTAAGTTAGAGCGCGCACTTAAGCGTATCTGCCAATACGCAGAAGACGCAGTGATTGATGGCTACTCTATCATCCTACTGACAGACCGTGCGGTTAACTCTAACCATGCCGCTATTCCAGCAATGCTGGCGGTTGGCGCGGTTCACCACCACCTAATCCGTAAAGGTCTACGTGCTAAGTGTGACATCGTTGTTGAAACGGGCGACGCTCGTGAGACACACCACTTTGCAACGCTTATCGGTTATGGTGCAAACGCAGTTAACCCATACCTAGTTATTGAAACGATTGTTGAACTGCAACGTACTAAGAAGCTAGATCCAAACGTACACCCACGTGAGTTATTCGATAACTACCGTAAAGGTGTTAACGGCGGTCTACTTAAGATCTTCTCTAAGATGGGGATCTCTACGCTGCAGTCTTACCACGGTGCACAAATCTTTGAAGCACTTGGTGTTAGCAAATCAGTGGTTGAAAAATACTTCACAGGTACTGTTTCTCGTATCCAAGGTCTAACGATCGACGATATCGCGCGAGAAGTATTGGTTCGTCACCGTGTTGGTTACCCAGCTCGTGAAATTCCAGCTCAGATCCTTGATGTTGGTGGTGTTTACCAGTGGAAACAACGTGGTGAGAAACACTTATTCAACCCAGAAACGATTTCTCTACTTCAAGAATCGACGCGTAACAAAGATTACGGTCAGTTCAAGAAGTACGCAAAAGCAGTTGATGACCAAGGCGACAACGCAGCAACGCTACGTAGCCAACTGGACTTCATCAAGAACCCTGCAGGCTCTATTCCTCTAGCAGAAGTAGAACCAATCGAGAACATTCTTAAGCGTTTCGCAACCGGCGCAATGAGCTTTGGTTCAATCTCGCATGAGGCTCACTCAACACTGGCTGTTGCGATGAACCGCATTGGCGCGAAATCAAACTCAGGTGAAGGTGGTGAAGATCCAGCACGTTTCGAACGTAAAGAAAACGGCGACTGGGAACGTTCAGCAATCAAACAGGTGGCTTCTGGTCGCTTTGGTGTAACGTCTTACTACCTATCTAACGCTGATGAGCTACAAATCAAGATGGCTCAAGGTGCGAAACCGGGCGAAGGTGGTCAACTACCTGGTGATAAGGTTGATGACTGGATCGGCGCAACGCGTCACTCGACTCCGGGCGTAGGTCTAATCTCGCCACCGCCACACCACGATATCTACTCAATCGAAGATTTGGCTCAGCTGATCTACGATCTGAAAAACGCGAACCGTAACGGTCGTGTCAACGTGAAGCTAGTATCAGAAGCTGGCGTAGGTACGATTGCATCGGGTGTAGCGAAAGCGAAAGCTGACGTGGTACTTATCGCAGGTTTTGATGGTGGTACGGGTGCATCTCCGATGTCTTCTATCCGTCATACCGGTCTGCCTTGGGAGCTAGGTCTAGCGGAAACGCACCAAACACTACTGAAAAACGGCCTACGTAACCGTATCGTTGTTCAATCTGATGGTCAGATGAAAACACCACGTGATCTTGCAGTAGCAACGTTACTTGGCGCTGAAGAATGGGGCGTAGCAACAGCAGCTCTAGTGGTTGAAGGCTGTATCATGATGCGTAAGTGTCACAAGAATACATGTCCTGTTGGTATCGCTACACAGAACAAGACTCTGCGTGAACGTTTCGACGGCCGCGTAGAAGACGTAGTCACTTTCTTCCAATACATGGCTGAAGGTCTGCGTGAAGTAATGGCTGAACTTGGCTTCCGCTCTATCGATGAGATGGTAGGTCAATCGCACAAACTTAAAGTTCGTGACGACATCGGCCACTGGAAGTACAAGAACCTAGATCTAACACCTGTACTGCACATTGAGCAGGCTCGTGAAGAAGATGGTATCTACAACCAGACACAACAAAACCACAACCTAGAAGACGTTCTAGACCGCAAGTTGATTCAAGCGGCAATTCCAGCGCTTGAGAAAGGTGAAACCGTGAATGCGACCTTCCCTATCATCAACACAGACCGCTCTGCGGGTACCATGCTGTCGAACGAAATCTCGAAGGTTTACAAAGACCAAGGTTTACCACAGCCAATGAACGTTAAGTTCCACGGTAGTGCTGGCCAATCTTTCGGTGCGTTCCTTGCGAAAGGCGTTAAGTTCGAAGTAGAAGGCGACGCGAACGATTACTGGGGTAAAGGTCTGTCTGGCGGTACTTTGGTACTGTACCCAGATGCGAAGTCTTCTATCGTTGCTGAAGATAACATCGTGGTTGGTAACGTATGTTTCTACGGTGCAACCTCAGGTGAATCTTTCATTCGCGGTATGGCTGGTGAACGTTTCTGTGTTCGTAACTCAGGTGCGAAGGTTGTTGTTGAGGGCGTTGGTGACCACGGTTGTGAATACATGACTGGCGGTGTTGCCGTTATCCTTGGCTCAACAGGTCGTAACTTTGCTGCGGGTATGAGTGGCGGTGTCGCTTATGTTTGGGACAAAGCTGGTGACTTCGAAACCAAGCTTAACCCAGAACTTGTAGACCTAGATCCAATTGAACAAGAAGATAAAGATCTTCTACTAGATATGCTAACCAAGCACGTTGAATTCACAGGAAGTGAAGTTGCTCAGTCTTTCCTAGACAACTTTGAAGCAAGTATTGCATCACTGATTAAAGTTATGCCACGCGACTACAAAGCAGTTCTTGAGAAGCGTAAAGCTGAAGCACAACAGGCACAAACGGAAGAAGTGGAGGCAGTATAATGGGTAAGCCTACTGGATTTTTAGAACACGGTCGCGAGCTTCCAAAGAAGCTCGACCCGTCAGTTCGTATTGAAGACAACAAAGAGTTCGTACTTAACGAAGAGTTTGGTGACAAGATCAATACTCAAGCATCTCGTTGTATGGACTGTGGCGTACCTTTCTGTCACAGCGGTTGTCCGATTGGTAACATCATCCCAGAATTCAATGACGCGGTTTACCGTGACAGCTGGGAAGAAGCTTGGAACATCCTAAGCTCGACCAATAACTTCCCTGAGTTTACCGGTCGTGTGTGCCCTTCTCCGTGTGAGAGTGCTTGTGTACTAGGTATTAACCAAGACCCAATCACCATCTGTAATATCGAGAAAACGATCGTCGAAACTGCGTACCGTGAAGGGTACGCAAAACCGAAAACACCTCGCTCTCGCACAGGTAAAACCGTGGCGATTGTTGGCTCTGGCCCTGCTGGCTTGGCCGCAGCCGAGCAGCTAAACAGCGCAGGTCATTCGGTGACGGTATTTGAACGTGACGAAAAAGTTGGCGGCCTACTGCGTTTCGGTATCCCAGATTTCAAACTGGGTATGGACGTGATTGATCGTAAGATCAACTTAATGGCTGAAGCTGGCGTTGAGTTTAAAGTTAACCAACACATCGGTGTTGATGTTAATGCTCAACAGTTACGCCAAGAGTTTGATGTGGTATTGCTAACGGGTGGTTCTACGGTTCCACGCGACTTGCCAATCCCTGGTCGTGAGTTGAAAGGCGTTCACTTTGCCATGGAATTCCTTGGTCAAAACAACCGCCGTGCTAACAACCTAGATCTTAAAACAGAAGAGATTCACGCTAAAGATAAGCACGTTGTGGTTATCGGTGGTGGTGATACTGGCTCTGACTGTGTGGGTACATCAAACCGTCATAAGGCAGCGAGCATTACTCAGGTTGAGATCATGCCGATCCCACCAGAGAAGCGCCCTGCAAACATGCCTTGGCCTCAATACCCAATGATCATGAAAACCACCACTTCTCACGAAGAAGGTTGTGAACGTCACTGGAACATCTTAACCAAAGAGTTCATCGGTAACGAGCAAGGTCAAGTGACGGGTCTACGTATTGCTGACATCGTTTGGCAAGATGCGAAACCAGGTGAGCGTCCAGGCTTTGATGAAGTCGCGAACTCTGAACGTGTTATTCCTTGTGACATGGCATTCCTAGCAATGGGCTTCTTACACCCGGAGCCAACCGGCGTGCTTGCTCAACTAGACATTAAACTGGACGAGCGCGGTAACGTCGCTTCTGAAGGTTTTGCAACGAACCAGAAAGGCGTTTTCGCTGCTGGTGATATGCGTACTGGTCAATCTCTAGTTGTACGTTGTATTAATGAAGGTCGTGAATGTGCAATTGCCATTGATGACTTCTTAATGGGTAACTCAAACTTAGAAGCGAAAGCTGATTCACTCATGCTTTCCGCATAATATTTCTCGGGCTAACGTCAATTACGTTAGCCTAGAGGAAAAGCAATACCCTTCCTAACTTTTATATTTGGCTAGCACTCGATGCTAGCCTTTTTTCTATCTGGCATTTGTCGTTTTCAAAATCATCCTGTTGTATATGTTAAATCTCGTTAACATTAACCTTATATATCTCATTGATATCCATCGACTATTTTAGATTATTAAGTGGCTAATCGCGTTTATGCATGATAATTAACCATGAACTTGACCTTAAACACAATTAGCTATACGTTGTAAAGCTGATGAAAATAAAATCAATCGGTTTTGTTAACACAACCAATAACGTTTTAACTGGCTAAAGCAAACTATCAGTTTATAAAAAACAACAAGTATATGAATAGTTAGTCATTTACTGTCTGGATGACAGAGAAGCAAAAGGGAGAATTGCAATGGCTCTATATGATCCTAGTCTTGAAAAAGACAACTGTGGATTTGGTTTAATAGCGCAAATGGAAGGCCAACCTAGTCATAAGTTGGTAAGAACTGCTATTTCAGCCCTCGATCGCATGACACACCGTGGTGGTATCGCTGCGGATGGTAAAACCGGGGATGGCTGTGGCTTATTACTACAGAAGCCTGACTCTTATCTCAGAATTATTGCTGAAGAGAATAACTTCAAGCTCGGCAAGCAATACGCTGTCGGCATGATTTTCTTCAGCCAAGAGCCAATCAAAGCGCAATCCGCGCAAGACATCGTCAATAAAGAGCTCGCTCAAGAGACCTTAACGGTTGCAGGTTGGCGCGTAGTACCGACCAACACCGACGTATTAGGTCCGATTGCCAAAGATTCAGTTCCCAATATTCAGCAAGTGTTTATCTCGGCCCCCGCGGGTTGGCGTGAACGCGATATTGAACGACGCCTTTATATTGCTCGTCGCAGAATTGAAAAACAGATCACCGAAGACAAAGATTTCTATATTTGTAGCCTTTCGACACAAGTCATGGTTTACAAAGGTCTGTGTATGCCGGCCGATCTTCCGCGATTTTACCTCGATCTTGCAGACTTACGCATGGAATCGGCGATATGTCTGTTCCACCAGCGTTTCTCAACCAATACTCAGCCACGTTGGCCACTGGCTCAACCATTCCGCTATTTAGCGCACAATGGTGAGATCAATACCATTGAAGGTAACCGACAATGGGCTAAGGCTCGTGCCTATAAATTCTCTTCGCCGTTGCTGCCAGATTTACAAACCGCCGCACCCTTTGTGAATGAGACAGGCTCAGATTCATCAAGCCTAGATAACATGCTCGACCTGTTCCTTGCCGGTGGTATGGATGTGTTCCGAGCGATGCGCATGCTTGTGCCGCCCGCTTGGCAAAACCACCCAGATATGGACCCAGATCTACGTGCATTCTACGACTTCAACTCAAAGCACATGGAACCGTGGGATGGTCCTGCTGGTATCGTACTTTCAGATGGTCGTTACGCTGCGTGTAACCTAGATAGAAACGGCCTGCGTCCTGCGCGTTATGTGATTACCAAAGACAATCTAATCACGCTCGCATCAGAAGTCGGTATCTGGAACTATGCACCGGATGAAGTCGCAGAGAAAGGCCGTGTTGGCCCGGGCGAACTGTTGGTAATAGATACTCGCCGCGGCAAGCTATGGCAATCTAATGAGATCGACAATGACCTCAAAGGCCGCCACCCATATAAAGAGTGGATGGAAAAGAACGTTCACAAGTTAACGCCATTTTCTGCGCTGCAAGATGACCAAGTGGGTAAGCGTAGCTTTGACGATGATACGCTCAAGACCTACCAAAAACAGTTTGCGATGAGCAACGAAGAGTCCGACCAAGTGCTGCGTGTGCTTGGTGATATGGGGCAAGAAGCAGTGGGCTCAATGGGCGACGACACGCCAATGGCTGTGCTCTCTTCAAAAGAACGCTTGGTCACTGATTACTTCCGTCAAAAGTTTGCACAAGTCACCAACCCACCGATTGATCCATTGCGTGAAAAACACGTGATGTCTTTGGCGACCAGTATTGGTAAAGAGATGAACGTGTTCTGTGAAACAGACGGTCACGCCTATCGTGTCACGTTTGATTCACCAGTACTGCTTTACTCAGACATGCAGCAGCTTCTGCAGTTGAGTCAAAAACATTATCGTCATGTCATTCTCAGCATGCACTACGACCCGAATAACCAAGATCTAGAACAAGCAATCAAAGCAGTATGTGATAGCGCCGAACAAGAAGTCAGCGAAGGTGCGGTTTTAGTTGTGCTGTCGGACAAAGGTTTAGAGAAAGGAAAACTACCGATCCCTGCAGCCATGTTGGTTGGTGCGGTGCAAACAAGGCTTGCTGACACCAACCTGCGTTGTGATGCCAACATCGTTGTTGAGACAGCAACTGCGCGCGACCCACACCAATTTGCTGTGCTGCTTGGCTTCGGTGCAACCGCGGTTTACCCATACCTCGCTTATGAAGCGTTAGGTAAAATGTTGGATGATGGCTCTTTAGATAAAGATTATCGTGCCGCAATGCAAAATTACCAAAACGGCATCAACAAAGGTCTGTACAAGATCATGTCGAAGATGGGAATTTCAACCATTGCCTCTTATCGCTGTTCACAGCTTTTCGAAGCCGTTGGCCTTCATTCCGATGTTGTTGAGCTCTGTTTCCGCGGAGTTACCACTCGAATCCAAGGCGCAAGCTTTAGCGATTTCCAACAAGATATCTATAACTTATCGCGTAAAGCCTGGACTAAGCGTAAGCCAATCGAGCACGGTGGTTTACTCAAATACGTACACGGCGGCGAATATCACGCCTATAACCCTGATGTGGTTGGCACTCTGCAAACTGCAGTAAAAACAGGTGAGACATCGGATTATCTCTCTTTTGCTAAGCAAGTAAATGCTCGTCCAGCTGCGATGTTACGCGACTTAATGAGCCTCAAAAAAGCCGATCAGCCTCTACCACTAGAGCAAGTCGAGCCTAACAGCGATCTGTTTAAACGCTTCGACTCTGCGGCAATGTCGATCGGTGCTTTGAGCCCAGAAGCGCATGAAGCATTAGCAATGGCGATGAACCGCTTGGGTGGTTACTCAAACTCTGGTGAAGGTGGTGAAGACCCTCGACGCTTTGGTACTGACCGTAACTCTCGTATCAAGCAGATAGCTTCCGGTCGTTTTGGTGTGACGCCACATTACTTAACCAATGCGGATGTTTTGCAGATCAAGGTCGCGCAAGGTGCGAAGCCTGGAGAAGGTGGTCAACTGCCCGGCCATAAAGTTACCGCAGAAATCGCTAAGCTGAGATATTCAGTTCAAGGGGTGACACTGATCTCCCCTCCTCCACATCACGATATTTATTCTATCGAGGATCTAGCGCAGCTGATTTTCGACCTTAAACAAGTGAACCCTAAAGCCTTGGTTTCAGTAAAGTTAGTATCGGAACCGGGTGTAGGCACGATTGCAACTGGTGTAGCGAAAGCCTATGCCGATCTGATCACCATTTCTGGCTACGATGGCGGTACCGCGGCAAGCCCTCTAACCTCGGTAAAATACGCAGGTTGCCCTTGGGAGCTTGGCTTAGCAGAAACTCAACAAGCACTGGTTGCTAACGGGCTTCGTCATAAGATCCGCCTGCAAGTCGATGGTGGTTTAAAAACTGGCCTTGATGTGATTAAAGGTGCGATTCTCGGTGCAGAAAGCTTTGGTTTTGGTACCGCGCCAATGGTCGCAATGGGTTGTAAGTTCTTACGAATTTGTCACCTAAACAACTGTGCGACGGGTGTTGCGACTCAAGATGAAACACTACGCCGCGAATACTTCAAAGGCCTGCCAGACATGGTGGTGAACTACTTTACAGGCCTAGCCGATGAAGTTCGCCAATACCTTGCAGAACTCGGCGTAGAAAAACTCACGGACCTGATTGGTCGTACTGACTTACTTGAAGCCGTTCAAGGCCTCACCGCGAAACAGAACAAGCTCGATCTCTCTTCAATACTCGAAGCTCCGGTATCTCCAGAAGGTCACCCACTGTTTTGGACCGAGCCAAACGCACCATTTGATAAAGCTCAGCTCAACCAGCAGATTCTGGATGATGCACTCGATGCAATTGAGAAACGTCAATCCACCAGCCTTTACTACAACGTGATCAACACAGACCGCTCGATTGGTGCTCGTATCTCTGGTGAAATTGCTAAGCGATACGGCAACCAAGGGATGGCAGGTTCACCAATCAAGTTATATCTCGACGGTACAGCAGGCCAATCTTTTGCGGTTTGGAACGCAGGCGGCGTTGAGCTTTACCTAACAGGCGATGCCAATGACTATGTTGGCAAAGGCATGGCTGGCGGCAAAGTGGTTATCAAGCCTCACCAAGGCACCGCATTTACTTGTAACGAAGCGACCATCATAGGCAACACCTGTCTGTATGGCGCAACTGGAGGCAAGCTGTTTGCAGCTGGTACGGCTGGCGAACGATTTGGCGTACGTAACTCAGGTACGGTTGCTGTGATTGAAGGCGCTGGTGACAACGCCTGTGAATACATGACCGGCGGTATTGTTGCCATTCTTGGCGCAACTGGCGTCAACTTCGGTGCGGGTATGACAGGTGGCTTCGCTTATGTCATGGATAAGAACGAAGACTTCCAAGGTCGAGTAAATAACGAGTCGGTCGAGGCACTTTCTCTGTCTGACTTATTTATCCACCAAGAACATCTGCGTGGCTTAATTGCAGAGCACTTAGAAGAGACTGGCTCAGTACACGCTGAAGCTATTCTGGCGAACTTTGATGAATGGATTCCAAAGTTCTACCTAGTGAAGCCAAAGACGGCGGATCTGAACACCTTGCTCGGCCACCAAAGCCGCAGCTCAGCTGAACTTCGTGTTCAAGCGCAATAATTGGAAGGAGCCAATAATGAGCCAGAATGTATACCAATTTATTGATGTGAATCGCGTAGACCCAGCGAAGAAACCAATCAAGATACGTAAGATTGAGTTTGTAGAGATCTACGAACCTTTCACTAAACAGCAAGCGAAAGCGCAAGCAGACCGTTGTTTAGACTGTGGTAACCCATACTGTGAATGGAAATGTCCTGTTCACAACTACATCCCTCAGTGGCTTAAGCTTGCCAATGAAGGGCGCATTATCGAAGCCGCTGAACTGTCTCACCAAACCAACAGCCTGCCTGAGGTTTGCGGTCGAGTTTGCCCTCAAGACCGCTTGTGTGAGGGCTCTTGTACCCTCAATGACGATTTCGGTGCCGTAACCATTGGCAATATTGAAAAGTACATTACCGACAAAGCCTTTGAGATGGGTTGGAAGCCTGACATGTCTCACGTTGAGTGGACTGATAAAAAGGTCGCGATCATCGGTGCGGGGCCAGCAGGTCTAGCGGCGGCTGACATCCTAGTTCGTAATGGCGTAAAAGCCGTTGTATTTGACCGCTATCCGGAGATCGGTGGCCTACTGACGTTTGGTATTCCATCGTTCAAGCTTGAGAAAGGCATCATGGAAAATCGTCGCCGTATCTTTAGTGGTATGGGTGTCGAATTTAAGATGAATACCGAAGTCGGTAAAGACGTTCAACTACAACAACTGGTCGATGACTACGATGCTGTCTTCTTAGGTGTCGGTACCTATAAAAACATGCGTGCTGGGTTAGATAACGAAGACGCACCGGGCGTTTATGATGCACTGCCATTCCTTGTTTCCAATACCTACAAGGTCATGGAACTGGATAACCCAACACCATTCATCGACATGAAAGGCAAAAAAGTGGTTGTGCTCGGTGGTGGTGATACGGCGATGGACTGTGTCCGAACTTCGATTCGTCAGCATGCAGCTAATGTTGTTTGTGCTTATCGCCGAGATGAAGCGAATATGCCGGGCTCTCGCCGTGAGGTGAAGAATGCGCGTGAAGAGGGTGTGAAGTTCAAGTTCAACCTCCAACCTATTGGCTTAGAGCTTAACAGCGCTGGTCATGTGGTTGGCGTTAAATTCGTGAAAACCGCTTTGGGTGAACCTGATGAAGCAGGTCGCCGTCGCCCGGAACCTGTAGAAGGTAGTGAGCATGTTCTTGAAGCCGATGCTGTGATCATGGCATTTGGTTTCCAACCTCATGCGATGGAATGGCTAGAACCCTTCGGTGTGGAACTCGATCAGTGGGGTCGTATCAAGGCTCCCGGTAAACAAGAGTTTCAATACCAAACCACCAACAGCAAGATCTTTGCAGGTGGCGATGCGGTTCGAGGATCTGACTTGGTAGTAACCGCTATCGATGAGGGCCGTAAAGCCGCAGAAGGGATCTTAGATTACCTAGAAGTGTGACTAATCTAAAGTTTCCTCTATTAATCAATCCATTACTATAAAAAGAGGATCCGCATATGGATCCTTTTTTAAGTTCGATACGTTTTACCAACGGCATAACAAAGAATACGTAAAACAATCGTAAATTAACAAATACCGAGAACTACAATTAAAATTAAAACAACGCCATAGGAAACACTATGAAAAAAGCCGCTCTCCTCTCTCTATCTCTTTTGACTTTAACCGCTTGCAGCCAAGGAATCACGGACATGAAAGACAGAACTTCATCACCTTGTGGAGACAAACCAAACTGCGTATCAACTCAAGATGACCGTGAGCAGCACGCATTGGCCGCGTTTGAGTTGTCAGATTCAGCGAACTTGGATGCGATTGAGCAGGTTGCACTAACCTTACCGGGATCGAAAACCGCGAGTAAAACAGAAGATTATCTGCGTGTTGAATGTACCTCTCGCATCATGCGTTTTGTCGATGACTTAGAGCTTAAGATCACGGATGGCAAACTGATCGTGCGTTCAGAGTCTCGTACTGGCCATTCTGATTTTGGCGTAAACCGAAAACGAGCTGAACAACTTCGTGCTAGCTTGAAAAGCGAAGGCCTAATCAAATAGATAAAAGAATACGCAGATAAATCACTACTATTCGGATGAGAAGTGCCTCTGGGCAGTCGCTCGACACTTCTTATCCATGCTACAATTTCGCTCTACTGTTTAAATATTATTTATTAAGAGACTACACATGAAAATCGGCATCATTGGCGCAATGGAGCAAGAAGTTGCGATCCTAAAAGCAGCAATTTCAGACATTACTGAAGTTAATAAAGGCGGTTGTACCTTTTTCTCTGGTCAGCTAAATGGTGTTGACGTTGTTTTGCTTCAATCTGGCATTGGTAAAGTAGCAGCGGCTGTTGGTACTTCAATCCTACTAAGCGAATACCAACCAGATGTCGTTCTTAACACGGGCTCTGCTGGCGGTTTTGATTCAACACTGAACCTTGGCGATGTGGTTATCTCAACTGAAGTTCGACACCACGATGCAGACGTTACAGCTTTCGGTTACGAAATCGGCCAAATGGCAGGTCAACCTGCAGCGTTCAAAGCTGACGACAAGCTGATGGCTGTTGCAGAACAAGCACTAGCACAAATGGAAGATAAGCACGCCGTTCGTGGCCTTATCTGTACTGGCGACGCATTTGTTTGTACAGCAGAACGCCAAGAGTTCATCCGTAAGCACTTCCCATCAGTGGTAGCTGTAGAGATGGAAGCATCGGCTATCGCTCAAGCTTGTCACCAATTCCAAGTACCATTCGTGGTTGTTCGTGCAATCTCTGATGTTGCAGACAAAGAATCACCAATGAGCTTCGAAGAGTTCCTGCCACTAGCAGCGCAAAGCTCTTCTGAAATGGTTATCAAGATGGTTGCCCTACTAAAGTAAGCGACTAGACATGCAAACACTGTTTGATCAGGTATTTGCAAATGGCGTGCTCCTTGTGATGTGGGGAGCACTGCTTTTTCATTTAATTTTACCTATCCCCCATGCCGCACACCCCACGACCTTATGGCATAAGTTTGCTGAGCTTTTAGCAAGCAAGGTTAATAACAACCACAACTATTCCCAAAGCTTAATCTCAGGTACATTAGCTTGGGGGTTAATGGTACTGCCAACTCTGGTTATTCTCTTGGCACTGCAATCGTTGGTTTGGCAATCTCAACTGTTTGAATTGGCACTGTTATTACTCGCGATTGATTGGCGCAATAATGAAAAGCTGGCTAACCAACTGATCAAAGCACTTGGCCGAGAAGATAAAGCGGCCGCTCGTCAGTTACTGGCTCCGATTGTCAATCGTCAAACCGAATCACTTTCGTCACTTGGCCTCGGCAAAGCCGCCACAGAAACCATCATCATGGGTTACGCTCGTAACGTAGTTTGTGTGTTTTTCTGGTACGCCATTGGTGGTGGAATCGCTGCGTTAATGTATCGCCTTGTGGTCGAGTTAGCTCGAGCTTGGTCGCCAAGTCGCAAGCAATTTTCTCCGTTCGGCTCAACGGCGATCAAGATAGTCGCGATTCTCGAATTTATACCGATGCGTTTGTTTGCTTTGATGATCGTATGTGGTGATAAAGCAACGCACACATTTAAGATGATGTTAGTCCAAAGTCGCTCTTGGCCACTACCCGGCCCAGCCTGGTTGATCACGGCTGTTGGCAACAAGCTTGAACTATCATTGGGTGGCCCTGCGATTTACGACAACACTAAAGCCATTCGCGCAAAATTAGGCGGAAGAATCGCACCGTCAGCTCTGCATCTATCTCAGGTTCAGAAACTACTCTTTGGTCGCATCGCTATCTGGATCTTTTTACAAAGCCTAGCCTTACTATTTATTCACCAAGGGATTTAGAGTGGAATCTTCAGCACTTGTTACAAGCCTTACTATTTTGTCTTCCAGCTTATGGCTGCCTTTATCATTTGCAGAAGAAGTACCACTGACTCAAGAACAAGTACAGCCGGCTCAACGCGTGGTCAGCCTTGCTCCTCATGCCACTGAACTCGCGTACAGCGCAGGTTTAGGTAACAACCTTGTCGCCGTAAGTGAACGAAGTGATTACCCACCACAAGCCGATAAGCTTGAAAAAGTGGCAAACTATCAAGGTATCAAGGTTGAGAAGATCATCGCACTTCAGCCTGATTTGATTCTTGCGTGGCCAGCGGGAAACCCGCCCAGAGAGCTCGCGAAACTAGAGCAATTTGGTTTTAATATTTACTACTCCAAGACCAAAAGCCTAGACAGTATCGCAACCAATATTGAACAACTGAGCGAATACGCTAGCGATCCAAGCATTGGCGAAAATAACGCTCAGCAATACAGAGAGCAGCTCAACGCGTTGAGACTAGAATACAAAGATGCCGAGCCAGTAAACTACTTCTACCAGCTCAGTGAAAAGCCGATCATCACTGTTGCTCAAGGACACTGGCCAAGTGAGGTGTTTGAGTTTTGTGGTGGACACAATATTTTTGAAGACAGCGCCTCGCCATATCCGCAAGTTGGTATTGAACAAGTTGTATTAAGAAAACCGCAAGTGATTTTCACTTCTCAGCACGCGATTGAGAATGGAACCATGTGGCAAACATGGGAAGATGAAATCCCAGCAGTCGCTCAAAATCAGATTTGGTCCCTCAATTCAGACTGGATTAATCGCCCGACAACGAGAACTTTGAAAGCGATCCAACAAGTGTGCGATTTCTTCGATAGAGCTAGGCAAAATCACTAACTATTTGCTGCGTTTTTTCGTACAATTCGCCACCGACCTGTCCCTACAATTTTAACTATAAGAGCACCAGTATCATGGACTCCATGCTGCTTTATATTATCGATTTATTTGGCACTGCCATCTTTGCCGTCTCAGGCGTATTTGTCGCTGGCCGTCTTAAGATGGATCCCTTTGGCGTCGCCGTTCTAGGCAGTGTAACCGCGATTGGCGGCGGCACAATTCGTGACATGGCATTGGGTGCAACTCCCGTGTTTTGGATCACCGATACCACCTACCTTTGGGTCATCATCATCACCTGTTTGCTGACCATGATTATTGTAAGACGCCCGAAACGTCTGGCTTGGTGGATATTGCCGGTATGTGATGCGATTGGCCTAGCGGTGTTTGTTGGCATTGGTGTAGAAAAAGCACTTATCTATCAAGATTCAGCACTAGTGGCGATCATCATGGGTGTCATCACCGGCTGCGGTGGCGGTATTATCCGCGACGTACTTGCCCGTGAAGTGCCTATGATTCTAAGAAGTGAAGTCTACGCGACCGCTTGTATCATTGGTGGTACTTTCCATACCATGGCGATCAGCATGGGGCACGATTCAGAAACTGCATTTCTGGCCGGCGTGTTCTCAACACTATTGATAAGGCTTGGCGCTATTCGTTGGCATTTATCATTGCCGACCTTCGCCATCAAATAAGCTAACGTTACAAAGTGAAAGGCTCCCTAGGGCTGTCTCTTATACACAAATC
>NZ_JBFRJZ010000031.1:0-69481 GCF_041469125.1 Vibrio sp. 10N.286.51.E5
AAAGCATCTGTAACTGAAGACGGCAAGCTACAAATGTTCACAGGCAACAACAAAGTGAGCGGCGATGTGTCTTTCTCTGGCGGTCTTGCGGGCGAGCTAGGTATTCAAGCAGCTAAAGACGTAACGGTTGATACTATCGACGTAACATCTGTTGGCGGCGCACAAGAGTCTGTAGCAGTAATCGATGCGGCCCTTAAGTATGTAGACAGTCACCGTGCTGAGCTAGGTGCTTTCCAAAACCGTTTCGACCACGCTATCAGCAACTTAGACAACATTAACGAGAACGTTAACGCATCTAAGAGCCGTATTAAAGATACCGACTTCGCGAAAGAAACGACTCAGATGACTAAGTCTCAGATCCTTTCTCAAGCTTCAAGCTCGATTCTTGCTCAAGCGAAGCAAGCACCGAACTCGGCACTTAGCCTACTAGGTTAATCGATTGAAAAGCCACGTTGACCAATAGTGTTGACGTTAGGCTTCCACAAATTAGCTCGTGGTGAGAGATGAGCGCTAAACAGACCCAGCTTCGGCTGGGTTTTTTATTGCCTGAAATTTGGTGAAGGTGTATTTGGAAAAGTGTAGTGCGGGTAAACAGAAGCAAAAGCGAGATTCCCTATCACGTTCGTTCCTCACTGTAGGGAATGACGGGAGTTGGGTATTGGTGACTCTATAGCTAACTGTATAGAAGAGGTCGGTTTGAGTAACAATCACTCAGGCTTAAACCATAGTGTTTAATCGTCATCCCAGAATCGAACCGAGCGAGATGTCAGGGATCTCTGTTCGTGAGAGGCCCAAAGAAGAAGGGGATTTGTAGTTGTTAGGTATAAGGCCAAAGCGGCTGGTAATCTGGCATTAGAACTATATAGCAGGCACAAAAAACGCCACCCTTAGGTAGCGTTTTAATTAAAGCAGTTAAGTAATCGAGATTACTTAGTTACTTTAAGAACTGGAGTTTCGCCAACAGTTACAGAACCAGAAAGCTTGTTCAGCTCTTTGATTTCGTCCATGTTAGAGATAACAACTGGAGTAAGCGTAGATTTTGCTTTCTCTTCTAGAAGCGCTAGGTCGAAAGTGATGATAGTGTCACCAGCTTTAACAGATTGACCTTCTTCAGCTACACGAGTGAAGCCTTCGCCTTTAAGTTCAACAGTATCGATACCGAAGTGAACGAAAAGCTCAACACCGTCGTCAGACTCGATAGAGAATGCGTGGTTAGTTTCGAAGATCTTACCGATAGTACCGTTAACTGGAGCTACCATTTTGTCGCCAGCTGGTTTGATCGCGATGCCGTCACCAACGATTTTTTCAGCGAAAACTACATCTGGCACATCTTCGATGTTTACGATTTCACCAGAAAGAGGTGCGATGATTTCGATTGCACCAGCATCAGCGCTGTCATCAGATACAAGCTTTTTCAGTTTGTCAAACAGACCCATTGTGTCATGCTCCTAACGTTTAGTTTTATTCTGTAGAATATACTATACCAATCTAACAAATTAGACGACTATTTTTAGCCGTCTAACGTTATTAAGCGATTGGCGATTACTGAGTTTTCTCAGCGATGAACTTTTCTACGCAAGCTTCAATTTCAGCAGCTGTTGGTAGAGATAGTGCTTCGTCAGCCATAGCTTTAACTTCAGCGAAGTTAGAGTTACGGATTACTTTCTTAACTTTAGGGATAGAGATACCGCTCATAGAGAACTCATCTAGACCCATACCAAGAAGAAGTAGCGTTGCACGCTCATCACCAGCAAGCTCACCACACATACCAGTCCACTTACCTTCAGCGTGTGATGCGTCGATCACTTGCTTGATTACTGTAAGAACAGCAGGAGATAGTGGGTTGTATAGGTGAGAAATCATTTCGTTACCACGGTCTACCGCAAGAGTGTATTGCGTTAGGTCGTTAGTACCGATAGAGAAGAAAGATACTTCTTTCGCTAGGTGGTGTGCGATTGCAGCAGCTGCTGGAGTCTCAACCATTACGCCGATTTCGATTTCTTCATCGAAAGCTAGGCCTTCAGCGCGAAGTTCAACTTTGTACTCTTCGATTGCTTTTTTCAGTTCACGGATCTCTTCAACAGAAATGATCATTGGGAACATGATACGTAGTTTACCGTGTGCAGATGCACGTAGGATGCCACGTAGTTGGTCACGTAGGATTTCACGACGATCCAAGCTGATACGTACTGCACGCCAGCCTAGGAACGGGTTCATCTCTTGTGGAAGGTCCATGTATGGTAGGTCTTTGTCGCCACCGATATCCATAGTACGGATAATCACTGACTCGCCTTCCATTGCTTCTGCTACTTCTTTGTAAGCAACGTATTGCTCTTCTTCAGTAGGAAGCGCGTCACGGTCCATAAATAGGAATTCAGTACGGTACAGACCAACGCCTTCACCGCCGTTACGCAGGATACCGTCACAGTCTTTTACTGTACCGATGTTGCCACAAACTTCTACACGGTGACCGTCTAGAGTTTCAGCGTGTAAATCTTTTAGTTTTGCTAGTTCAGCCGCTTCTGCTTCAAAATCTGCTTTGATTTTCTTAGCTTCTGCTAATTCAGCTTCAGAAGGGTTGATGATGATTTTGTTGTTCATCGCGTCTAGCACAAGCATGTCGCCGTTCTTAACTTGCTTAGTGATATCGTTAGTACCAACGATAGCTGGAAGCTCAAGAGAACGTGCCATGATTGAAGTATGAGATGTACGACCGCCGATGTCACAAGCGAAACCAAGAACGTAGTCTAGGTTGATTTGTGCAGTTTCAGATGGCGTTAGGTCGTAAGCTACTAGGATAACTTCTTCATTGATATCTGCTAGAGATACAATGTTGATGCCTAGAGCATTTTTAACGAAACGAGTACCGATATCACGGATATCAGTTGCACGTTCTTTTAGGTACTCATCATCAAGAGACTCTAGTGCAACAGCTTGCTCTTCGATCACAGTGTGGATCGCGTTGTCTGCGTGCATCTTGTCTTTCTTGATGAGTGCTAAAATCTCTTCTTCTAGCTCTTCATCTTCAAGCAGCATGATGTGGCCTTCAAAGATTGCTTCTTTTTCTTCGCCAAAAGTTTCAAGTGCTTTTTGCTTAACAACTTCAAGCTGTTGAGAAGATTTGTTACGAGCGTCAAAGAAACGCTGTACTTCTGCTTCAACTTGGTCGTCAGAGATAGATTGAGTGTTTAGGACAATTTCATCTTCTTGAAGTAGTAGTGCTTTACCGAAAGCAATACCGGGAGATGCTAGGATGCCTGAAATCATAGCCTTACCTTAGTTGTTCAACTGTAAACGGGAGAGTGTGTGACTTTAAGTCGTCGACTAATGTCGCGCTTATTCCTATCTATTTCGAACAAAGCCACTTTGCTATGCAAAATGGCTTTGAAAGAAGGAGACCGTATTAGTGTAGTTGATCCATAAGAGCAACTAGGTGGTCTACTGCTTGCTGAGCTTGAGGACCTTCAGCTGAAATAGTAACGTTAGTACCTTTTACTAGGCCTAAAGTTTGTAGTTTGAACAGGCTTTTCGCGCTAGCGCTTTTGCCGTTAGAAGTCACTGTGATGTCAGCGTCGAAAGATTTTGCTTCTTTAACGAACTGTGCAGCTGGACGAGTGTGAAGACCGTTTTCTGCTGTGATTTCTACTTGCTTCTCGTACATTTTATATACCCCAATTAATTTATTTTTTGTAAGTTTGTAACCAGATTAGCTTAACTGCTTTAGCCCAAATGCGCTAGAGGCTAGTACGCCATGTTCGTGTTAGAACTTAGACTGGTTATAAATTTTTATCCAGCCATGGTCGTCTTTTGCTGAGTACTCATGACTTTCAGAATTTGTTTATTGCTTCTTTTATTTTGAAGCGAAAAATAAAACAGACCTGATATTACCAAAGGTGGGGCAGGGATCAACAAAAAAGCCCCTAAACGGGGCTTTTTTGGACGAAAAATTGATTTGACCACATATTATTGTTGGTTCTCTTTTTCCGTAAAGATGCCAGCAAATAGGGCTGTGCTTAGGTAACGCTCACCAGAGCTTGGTAGTACAGTAACGATAGTTTTTCCTGCAAATTCAGGTAGTTCGGCGATTCTGTTTGCTGCTACAACTGCCGCGCCAGATGAGATGCCTGCAAGAATACCTTCTTCTTTCATTAGGCGTTGAGCCATCTCAATCGCTTCTTCAGAAGTTACCGATTCAACACGGTCAATAATCTCTAAATCTAGGTTTCCAGGGATGAAACCTGCACCGATACCTTGAATTTTGTGTGGAGCTGGTTTGATTTCTTCACCTGCAAGTGCCTGTGCAATCACTGGAGACTCTGCTGGTTCAACCGCTACTGAAGTGATCGCTTTGCCTTTTTCACCTTTAATGTAACGACTTGTACCTGTGATAGTACCGCCCGTACCAACACCCGCTACAAACACGTCGATTTCGCCGTCTGTTGCTTCCCAAATTTCAGGACCAGTCGTTTGCTCGTGAATTTGTGGGTTGGCTGGGTTGTTGAACTGTTGAAGTAGTAGGTACTTGTCTGGGTCTGAAGCAACAATCTCTTCTGCTTTAGCAATCGCACCGTTCATACCTTTTGGTGCTTCAGTCAGCACTAGGTTTGCGCCAAGCGCTTTAAGCAGCTTACGACGTTCTAGGCTCATTGATTCAGGCATAGTTAGCGTTAGTTTGTAACCGCGTGCTGCTGCTACGAATGCAAGTGCAACACCTGTGTTACCACTGGTAGGTTCAACAAGCTCGATACCTGGCTTAAGCGTACCCGCTTTTTCTGCTTCCCAGATCATGTTTGAACCGATACGACATTTAACACTGAAGCTTGGGTTACGAGCTTCGATCTTAGCTAGGACGTTACCTTTGCTTACTTTGTTAAGGCGGACTAGAGGTGTGTTACCAATCGTTAGGGTGTTGTCTTCGTAGATCTTGCTCATGCGATATTCCTTCATTTAATGACAGAACTAAACGTAGTATATCAATCACTTTACCGTCTAGTGTCTTACGATGTTTATTCAGCTTGAATTCAGATTAAACAAGTTGAAAAAAAGGTAAAAGGATTAAAAAGTTATATCATATAGATATGTAGCAGAATTCACGCCTATCTTTATTGAAATCAGAACTTCAAAAAGATAGGCGAAACTAGGAAGTATAGGCGGGGTAATAGACGAGAATTATAGACGAGAACGCAGAGCTTGGTCTTTAAACTCAGCAACCCACATTGCCGTCGCGCCGCAAACGGCAACGGGCATTACGATCAGGTTTAGAATTGGAATTGTGGTGAACAAAGAAACAAGCGCGCCAAAGCTGTAGCTCTTGCCTTGTTTTTGTTTCAAATTGTTTCTCATGTCATCAAATTTGATTTTATGGTTATCGAACGGGTAGTCGGCGTATTGAATCGCTAACATCCATGCTGTGAAAATGAACCATAAAAACGGAGCAACGGTTTGCCCTAGTGCTGGAATTAACAAAAGTAGGAATAAACCGATCGCTTTTGGCAGAATGTAGACAAGCTTGCGCCATTCTCTCGCTAATATACGTGGGGTATCTTTGAGGACATCAAGTAAACCATCGTCATTAACTTTTTTACCGCTCAACAACTCTTCAACTTTTTCCGCGAGTAAACCGTTGAACGGTGCGGCAATGAAGTTAGCGAGCGTGCTAAAGAAATACGAGAATGTGGCCAAGACGGTTAACACAAGTAATGGCCATAAAATGTATGACAACCACGACAAGAAACTTGGCAATGCACCAATCCAACCTTCAATCCAAGTGTTTAGGTTGGAGAAGATATAAAACAAGGCACCACCAACGAGTAACACGTTCGCGATAAGTGGCATTAGTACAAACTTACGAATGCTCGGTGATAAAGCGATTTTTATTCCGAAAATAAAATAGCCAAAGCCGGAGCGGGGAACAGATTCAATAGTCATATTTAAATTAGGTCACATGTGAATTTGGTTAAATAGCAAACATGTCTAGTGTACTCGACCGAAATTAAGAAAAAAAGCGTGGTGAAAATCACACCATGTAAGGAACTAATTGTATTAAGTTGTTCTAAAACAGTGGCTACTTTTGATAGAGTAGTGAGATTAGCCAAATTAACCCAACTTAGTGACAGCGTGTTTATAGCTAGTTGACTAAGAAAGCTGAGAGCGAAAAATGCAGGAATTGCGATTTGTACTCATTATTGTTGGCGCATTAGCTATCGCCGCATTATTGTTCCATGGTCTATGGACGAGTAAAAAAGAAGGGAAAGCAAAGTTTGGAGATAAGCCGCTCGGTAAGCTTGATAACGACAGCTTAGATGAAGCAGAAACTATTCCAAACCGTTCATTCGCCCCAGAAGATGATTTTGAGATAATCCGAAAAGAACGTAAAGAGCCGGATTTTGCTGTTTCACCCTCTGATACTGATCCGCTGATCGACTCAGATCCGCTAACAGCGCCACAAGCGAAAGAAGCTTACGAAGATGATATCGAATTAAATGATCTTCCTTCTTTCAGCGTAGAAGACCCAATTAAGGTTGAAAGTGAACCTGAAGTGATTGAGGAAGAGAAGGACGTTGAGCCTGAAGTTCCAAGCTTTGAGTTGACTGACGAGCAAAAAGAAAACCATGCCGGCTTTAAAGTGCAGTACGGTTCGTTTGAAGAGCCTTCTGAAACAGTTGATGAGCCAGTCGTTCCAAACGAAACGCTTACTCAAAGAGAGCCCGTTGTTGCGAAAAAAGTCGTGACTCCGCAAAGTGCGACTGTTGAAGAAGCAAAACCAGATGAAGAACTTGGTTTAGAAGTGATCGTTCTTAATGTTCACTGTGCTGGAGAGATCCCATTCGTTGGGACTGAACTTTTTCGCAGCATGGAGAACAACGGTTTAACTTATGGTGAGATGTCTATTTACCACTGCTTTGCACAATCTACAGATGCACCAAAGGTTATTTTCAGCGTTGCAAACATGATGCAGCCAGGAACGCTAGAACATGATGATCCTGCTGACTTCACGACTAAAGGTATTTCGTTCTTTATGACGTTGCCTTGTTATGGTCAAGCTGATCAAAACTTCAATGTGATGCTGAGTGCGGCGCAGAAAATTGCTGACGATATGGGCGGAAACGTGTTGGATGAGTCACGCAACTTAATGACACCAAACCGTTTATCTGACTACCGCAAGCAAATCAGAGACTTTATGACGGCATCGAATGCCTAGCCGTATTGTTTAGCCTTGTAAATAATCTATATTTATAGAAAAGGGCTCCTAAGGGAGCCCTTTTTGATATTTCAATCACGATAGAGAATGATATGAAAGAATCGATTCAAGTTACCTTAGAGCAGTTAAGAGAAACTCTGCATTATCACGCCGTTCGTTATTACGTAGAAGATAGCCCTGAGATCCCTGATGTCGAGTACGATCGATTAATGCAGCAATTGCTAAAGATCGAAGAAGAGAACCCGGAACTAGTGACGGTAGATTCTCCGAGCCAACGTGTTGGTGGTCAGCCTCTCGATGGTTTCACTCAAGTGACTCATGAGATCCCAATGCTTTCTCTGGACAATGCTTTCTCTGATGAAGATTTGGATGCGTTCAATAAGCGAATGTCTGATAGAGCGCCAACCGCTAACCTCAAGACTTTCTGTTGTGAACCTAAGCTTGATGGCCTTGCAGTTAGCCTACTCTATGTGAATGGTATTTTAGTTCAGGCTGCGACACGTGGTGACGGTGCGACGGGTGAAAACATCACTGAAAACGTGCGTACGATCAGCTCTATCCCACTTAAGTTACAAGGTGAAGGCTGGCCGCAGCGTATTGAAGTTCGTGGCGAAGTATTTATGCCAAAAGCGGGTTTCGATAAGTTGAATGAGATGGCGTTGAAGAAAGGCGAGAAAGTATTTGTTAACCCACGTAATGCCGCCGCAGGTAGCCTGCGTCAGCTTGATTCCCGTATTACTGCGAAACGTCCGCTAGCTTTCTACGCATACAGTGTCGGTGTTGTACAAGGCGCTGAGCTATCAAATAGTCACTACCAACGCTTTTTACAGCTTAAAGGTTGGGGCTTACCTATGTGCCCCGAGACTAAGCAACTGAGCTCTCTCGAAGACGTGAAAGCCTATTACCAAGATATTATGACTCGTCGTGATGCTCTGGCTTACGAGATTGATGGCGTTGTTATCAAAGTCGACGATATCGCGGCTCAAGAAGTGCTTGGTTTTGTTGCTAGAGCGCCACGTTGGGCAATTGCTTATAAGTTTCCAGCTCAAGAAGAGATTACACTGCTCAATGACGTTGAATTTCAGGTGGGCCGTACTGGTGCTATTACGCCGGTTGCTAAACTTGAACCTATCTTCGTTGGTGGCGTGACAGTCAGCAATGCCACTTTACACAATGCCGATGAGATTGCGCGTTTAGGCGTGAAGGTAGGCGACAGCGTTATTATTCGCCGTGCAGGTGATGTTATTCCGCAAATTGTGGCTGTTGTACTAGATCGTCGCCCTGAAACGGCTAGAGACATTGTTTTCCCTGATGCTTGCCCTGTATGTAGCTCTACGGTTGAGCGTGTCGAGGGGGAAGCTGTAGCGCGTTGTACTGGCGGTCTAGTGTGTCAGGCACAGCGTAAAGAAGCGCTTAAGCACTTTGTGTCGAGAAAGGCGTTGGATGTCGATGGCCTTGGCGTAAAAGTGATAGAGCAGCTTGTGGACCGTGAAATGGTAGAAACGCCCGCTGACTTGTTCAAGCTTAGCGCGGGCGTAATTACAGTTCTTGATCGTATGGGGCCTAAATCGGCGCAAAATGTGGTGAGTGCGCTGAATAAAGCCAAAGACACAACGTTAGCACGTTTCCTCTATTCACTCGGTATTCGTGAAGTCGGTGAAGCGACGGCTATGAACTTAGCTCAACACTTTAAGACGTTGGAACTGGTTCAAGCAGCTACTCATGAACAATTAGTTGAAGTGTCAGATATTGGTGACATCGTTGCTAGCCATATCACCAGCTTCTTCTCACAAGAGAAAAACAGAGCGGTCGTCGATCAGCTGATAGAGCTAGGTGTGAATTGGCCAATCATCAAAGAAGCTGCCGATGACCAAGAGCTACCATTAGAAGGTAAAGTCGTTGTGTTAACAGGCTCATTGTCGCAATTAGGTCGAAGTGAAGCTAAAGCTGCGTTACAAGCATTAGGTGCGAAAGTGACGGGTAGCGTATCGAAGAAAACGGACATCTTGTTTGCCGGTGAAGCTGCGGGTTCTAAATTAACTAAAGCACAAGATTTAGGTATCGAAATAAGAACAGAAGAAGATCTAATAGCCCTTATTTCGTAAGTAAATACAGATAAAAAAAGCTCAAAGGCACTCATTTCAAGGGAGTGCCTTTTTTGTTTCTGATATAAAAATGAGGGCTTTTTAATTGTTGAGAATTTTGTTCCTATACGAACTCTAAAATCAGGACAGTGACGCTGCTCAACATTAATGAAATACCATTCTAGTTGTATCAAAAATGCGAGTCATATCTATTTTTACAAAGTGATAATTACCTCAAGTTGTTGAATTTATTGGTATTGATTTTGTTTTGGTGAGGATTTTTCTATTTATCGATCTGGATCACTAAGTACCTATTAAATTTGCACCAACTCATATTTTTTTAGATGAAAATTAAGTTCTCATTGATCTTTTTGAGGGCGAAGTTAGTCTTAATGCCATGGATGCACATGATGTGTATAACCAGAAAGGAAATAGAGAATTCAGAGTTTAGGGTTCTCAAACAAGAAAAGGTATTTCTCTCTACGGCGGCCAACTTTAGGCGGGGAATATTCAAACAGCTATATCCATTTTTAGGAGTTTTATTCCATGGAAAACAAAATTTTCAAACGTACTCTACTAGGTGCATCCGTTGCACTTTTATCGACAGGCGTAATGGCGAAAGAAGTTGGTATCAACTCTGATTTCAACGTTGACGTATACGGTGTTGCAGCTATCTCTCTAGTTAACTACAACACAACTGACAACAACGACTCTAGTACTGGTTACGCTGTAGAGAATGAATCTCGTATCGGCTTCCGTGCTCATAAAGAGATGTTTGATGACGTATTAATCACAATGCAGATTGAATCTGGCTACGTAGATAGCACAGACTGGGGTCATGGCGGCGTTTCAGGCGGTGTGCTTGGTTTCCGTGATACGTTCGTTGGTGCTTCTGGCTCTTGGGGTAACCTGCGTGTGGGTCGTGTTCTTACTCCACTATACGAAATCGTCGACTGGCCATTCTCTAACCCTGGTCTAGGTTCTGTATTCGATTGGGGTGGCATCAACGGTCACTACGATCGTCAATCTAACCAAGTTCGTTACGATTCAGCTAAATTTGGCGGTTTCTCTTTTGCAGCTTCTGTTGGTCGTGACGATAACGACAACGGTGGTGGTGCAGCAACTCGTGACGCAAACTTTGTTGGCGCAAGTGCTAAGTACAGCTTCGAGAAAGTAACATTAATGGGTGCGGTTGAATCTGGTACACGTGTAACTCCAGCTGTTGATGCTGGTTTTGAGTTTAACCCAGAGACGGGTATTGCAGACCCTGTAGCTGCTGCTGCGGAAATTAAAGACGATACATTTGCGTACATCGTTGGTTTTGAAGCTAGCCTACCTGCAGGTTTTGGTATTGCAGCTGCGTTTAAAGGCGAAGAGCTAGATAACGGCATCCGTAAGCAAACACAAGATTCTTACTCAATTATTGGTCAATACTGGAACGGTCCAATCGGCTTTAAACTGGGTTACGCAGCGAACTTAGAATCTGAACTTAACGGTAAGAAAGAAGCTAACTCAGACAGCAACACTATTTCTGGTCAGTTAATGGCTGTTCATAACGGTTTCGTACCTTACCTACGTGTAGCGGGTCGTACTGTTGGTGACGCTGATACAGATATCGTAACTCGCGTTGGTCTTGAATACGGTTTCTAAGCTAGAATCTTTAGCTTAAACAGTTAGATAAAAATCAAAACGCTGGTAAATTTTGTTTGCCAGCGTTTTTCCATAGTGAACATAAGGAATTAGTCATAATGAATAAAGTTAGTGTAGTTGTATTATCATTATTTTTGGGAGCTTGTAGTTCACTCGATTCACAAAGTAATTTTGCAGACTCAGTTGCTGATGTGCAGCCCAAAGGTGGTTACATTAAAGTAACCGGTCAATCTTACGTAGCAGAAAATAGAGCAAATGTAGGCGCAGACATTCTCAAGTCGTCGCTTTACTTTACATACAATAAAGAAGTAACACCAAATACTGCCCCAGAATCTTCAATTACTATGGACGTGAGTTACTTCCAAAGTTACAAAGAGTACGAAACGGTTAGTTTTTTTGGTAAAACGATAGAATTAGAAGATAGACAAGTACCAAGAGAAAGCTGCAGCGAGCACTGTACTAAGACTCAATATATTAAGTTTCCATTAAGTGACGCTGATATTCAGCAAGCAAGACAAAAGAATTTAGAATTTACGCTTGAAGGCCAAAACTCAGTCATGAGCACGACTTTTATCGTACCAAAGGCGTATATCGACACAATTTATAACGGTGCAAATAATCATACAGCTATCGCTGTTGCTCCAGTCGCGGCTGTTCCAGTAGCAGCAGTAGTTGCTGAAGAGCCAAAAGCATCACAAGCACAAGAGATGGTGAATTACTGGTATGGTGAAGCAACCAAAGAAGAGCAATCTGCAGTAACAGATTGGGCATTCAAGAACCGTAAGAACGCTAACCCAGCATTACTAGAAGGCTCAAAAGAGATCGAAATGGTTTCATACTGGTTCAATAAGCTAGACAGTGAAGAAAAATCTCAAACTATGATTTGGTTGTTAGAACAAGAGTAAGTTTCTAACGTTACACCCTAGCTATGTTTTTCAGCCGCAGTATTGTATAACAGCAGTACTGCGGTTTTTCATTTTAGGCTTACAGGTAAGATTGTGAATATTGGTGAAGTAGCGAAGCGTGTTGGTACAACAGCGAAATCCATTCGTTTTTACGAAAGTAAAGGCATGATGAGCCCACCACATCGTTCAGAAAACGGCTATAGGCAATACGGCGAGATTCACATCGAACAGTTAGAGTTCGTTTTGAGAGCTAAAATGGTTGGTTTCACTCTCGATGAGTGTAAGTCACTGGTTGAGTTGGCAATGAATCCCAACAGACAAAGCTACGAAGTAAAGAAGAAGGCTACTCAGAAGTTAGATGAAATAGAGTTGAAGCTTGCGGAGTTAAACAAGATGAAGGTGCAGCTACAATCTTGGGTACATGACTGCCCTGGAGATACTTCAACGGAATGTCCTATCTTGAATAATCTATCTGGCCGCAGTTAGGTTATTCCAGTTCTAAATAATCGTCAGGCAGCAATTTCATTACTAGCCTGACTTTAATCACCTATCACAGCACCTATCACAGCACCTTTCCGCCGTAATGTTTACAGATCAACAGTGGTACATGAGTGACCGCGTTACCATCTGAACACTTAACAATAGGTCCCATATTACCGTTACCTGGTGATTGACTGCTCGCTAGAGCGCTTCCGAATGACAAGCTAAAAATAGCCGTAACAATGATTAGAAAATGTCTCATACAAACTCCATTAGGTTTATCTCTGATTGAGATAAATGAAAGTATGGACAAGGAAAAGAAAATTTCAAAAATTGGACGGACTTAACATTTTTAATAATTATAAATAAGCGAGAGTAAGGTTAACTATTCATATATATATTGGGTAAGAAATCTGGCTTTCTTATACCTTTTTAGCTCAATCAAACTTTTTAGCTTTACGAAATAAGAACTTATTTTTTTTTCAATTCAATCTATCGCAATGATAATTCGAATATTATTAAGGTTCAAAAATAGAAAAAGCCTGCATTTATTGAAAATGCAGGCTTCATATAGCTCTTGTTTATAAAGGTTCTATTATTAGAACGATTCCGTCTAAAGCGACAATCTTAATTTCGGTTCCAGATGGAATATCTTGACTGGCCTTTGCTGACCAAGAAGAGTCACCGAACTTAATTCGACAGCTACCTTTCTTTACGTCTTCACTTAAAATAACGGTTTGACCTACCAATTGCTTTTCTCTTTGGTTTAACTCTCGCCCTGCATCCGATTGCTTGTCATTCGAGAGTTGTCTTCTCCACCACAACCAAGTGGTAATAAGAGAGAAGCTAGCAAAGGACAGCCATTGCATCTGCCAACCAATTGGTAATGCTCCTAATAGGGCACCGACCAGCATGGCAGATATGCCTATCCATAAAAAGTAACCAGCGGTTCCAATTAGCTCAAGCGCTAACAATGCTAGACCAAACGCTAACCAATGCCAGTGGTTTACTTGTTCTAGTAATTCGACCATAAGTTAGTCCTTACTACCTTTGTCATTCTTATGTGCAAACATCTCCGCGATACCCGCTACAGAACCCATAAGGCCAGTTGCTTCGAGTGGTAGCATGATGATCTTGCCGTTTTCAGCTTGGCCTATAGATTTCAATGCGTCGGTGTAACCTTGTGCAATGAAGTAATTGACCGCTTGCATGTCACCTTGAGCAATTGCCGTTGATACCATTTCTGTCGCTTTAGCTTCTGCTTCTGCGGCACGCTCACGGGCTTCTGCTTGCAATATTGCCGCTTGCTTCTCACCTTCTGCTTTCAGGATCTCTGATTGCTTGTGGCCTTCTGCTTTCAAGATCTCAGCTTGTCGTACACCTTCTGCTTCTAAGATATCAGCACGTTTATTACGCTCGGCTTTCATCTGGGCATTCATCGCAGCAGTAAGGTCTGCTGGTGGCTGTACGTCTTTAATTTCGATACGGGTGACTTTTACGCCCCAAGGGTTTGTCGCTTCATCAACGATGTTCAGTAGCTTGGTATTGATCATGTCACGCTGACTCAGCATCTCATCCAGTTCCATCGAGCCAAGCACAGTACGGATATTAGTGAGGGTTAAGTTACGGATCGCATGTTCAAGGTCATTCACTTCATAAGCTGCCTTAGGCGCGTCGATAACTTGAACAAAACAAACCGCATCGATAACCACATTTGCATTATCTTTGGAGATGACTTCTTGTGCTGGGATGTCGAGAACACGCTCCATCATGCTGATGCGCTGTCCAACTTTATCAATAAATGGAATGATTAAGTTAAGACCCGGTTTAAGGGTGTGTGTGTATCGCCCGAAGCGTTCAACGGTCCAGTTGTTGCCTTGTGGAACGGTTTTTACGCCAGCGAAGATAAATAACAGTGCGACGGCAGTAAAGACGCCGATAGTAATCAAGGTATCAATAGGCATACAAAATCCTTTGCAAGTTTGAGTTTTTGATAGTTCAGTATTGATACTGGCTCATATTTAAATTCTGAGCAAATTTATAAACGAGAAATGGGCCATAAAATATTGATTTTATGGCCCATTTTACATTCTATTATGCGATAAACTAATTGATTGAATTGTCAATTTTCGATGTTTAATCTACGGCTTTTTAGGTTTAACTAGTAAAGCAGAGAGTACAGTTGTCGACGGTACTTACTGGCAACTGGGTTACCTTGTCCAAGCGCACTCAAGATGTCCATGAACTCTTTCTTCATGTCACCATCGAGAGCATTAAGATCTTTGGCTAGGAAAGACCATAATAGATCCATAGCTTCTTCACTGCGGTTCACTTGGTGATATTGCAATGCTAATTCAGATGCTGTTTTAGCGTCGCTCGGATTTTGCTGAAGAGCTGCTTCTAATGCTTGTATTTGAGGGCTGTCTGCTGCTTGTTTATGAAGTTCAAGCTTTGCAACTAAGCCTTTGTAGTAGTTGTCTTGGTACTCAAGAGGGATAGTTGCTAGCTGAGTTTCAGCAAGGTCAAATTGTTGCGTTTCTAACAAACACTCTGCGATCGCCAGTTTTACTTCACCTTTATTCGTCAGCTCTGCTGGAAGTTGCTGCATTGCTGCTAGTGCCTGTGTGTGCTCGCCAGCTTGCATTTGCTCAAGAGCCTGACGCAAAGCAAGTTCATCTTGGCTAGGAAGGTGTTTGCTGAGCATATCGACAATAGCTTCTATGCTTTGAGGGCCACCGAGCCCATCGACTGGCTGACCATTAACAAACAGTGCAATAGTGGGCAGTGCTTGAACACCAAACTGGCTAGCAATAGCTTGCTCTTGTTCGCAATTGAGCAGGGCTAAGGTGAAGGCACCGTTGTATTGCTGAGTTAAAGTTTGCAGTTCAGGAATGACTTGGGCGCTCTCTTGGCTCATTGGTGCCCAAAAATGGATGAGTACAGGGGTCTGCATCGAACCTTCTAATACTTGACGAAAGTTCTGCTCATTAAGTTCAACAATATGCGGAGATTGCATTTACGTTCCTTGAGGTTTGTTTTGTGGATACGTTGCAAATATGGGGGGATTAGTCGGTAACTTCAAGATCTAACTCGGTTATCTCGGATAAAAAGAACCAAAAATAGAAAAACGCTATGCTTCGATGTTGATATAATTGTTATCTCAACATCGAAGGCATAGCGTTATCATCGAGGTAGTCAGTGAGGCGTTGCGTGAGATACTCAAAACAGAATAAACAACGTAATCGCCAGACCCACACCTACCCAATTAAGGCGGTTTAAAGTCATGAGATTTCCAGAGTAGAACCATCAATTGGGAATAACTGATGGGATAGGATAATCATGACATCTTATTGTTACGGAAAAATTACATCGTTACATTAAAGTTTGCGACTCTGCATTCAAAGTTAGTAATTTATGCAGCTTTTCTCAAAATAGGGTCTAGCAAGCGACTCGGTAGAATCCTTTTCAATACCGCGAACACTTTAGTCGGGGTCGTAACTCGGTATCTTAGCTTGGGTTTGTCGGCGGTGAGAGCATGGAATACCGGCTCAATACAACTTTCTGGAGGCAGGACAAAAGCGTTATTCGATGATTCTTTTTCGAGTCGATCTTTTTGTTGTTGGTAAGCGTCTTGGTGGGCGCTGCCAGAAATGTTGATCCATTTATTGAACGCTTTCAAGGCATTGGTTCTAAATTGAGTCTCAATTGGCCCTGGTTGCAGTAATGAGATCTGTATACCGCTGCCATGCAGTTCTAATCGTAAGGTATCTGTCCAACCCTCAATCGCGAATTTAGAAGCATTATAAGCACCACGATACTTCATGGCTGCAAAACCTAATACGGAACTGTTTTGTACGATTCGACCTTCGCCACGCTCGCGCATGTGCGGAAGGATCTGACAGACGAGATGATGCCAACCAAAGAAGTTGGTTTCGAATTGTTCTCTGAGTCCTTGGGTCGGTAAGTCTTCTAGCGCACCTGCTTGACCGTAAGCACCGTTATTGAATAATCCATACAATCCATTAGGTGCGAGATCAATAGCAAGCTTGGCGCCATGCTCAATACTTTCTTGGTTGGAAAGATCTAATTGAATACAGGTGAGGCCTTCATCTTGAAGGCGTTGAACATCTTGTGGATCACGACAAGATGCAATGACATGAAAACCACGCTTTTGAAGTGCATGAGCACATGTATAGCCAATACCTGTTGAGCAACCGGTAATCAGAATCGACTTGTTCACACTTAATCCTTTATTAGAGTCTCTATCGCTCTAGGGTAAAGAATTAGTCTTGATGTTGTAACAAGTTTTTTAGTGCTGGCTCGATTCTTGAGTAACTAAAGATGAATCCCATCTCAGTGAGTTTCTTCGGCTTGGAGCGAATGCTGTCAAATAGCAAACAAGATGATTCCCCCATGAGAATCGACATTGCCCATTTCGGCGTGAATAAGAAATGCGGTCGGCCTAATTGTTTCGCTAACGTGCTGCTGAACAGTTTGTTGGTCACAGGGTGAGGGGCACACATATTGAATTCCCCTTGAGCGTGGGGGAGTGACAACAAGTGATTGATGGCTCTCACCATATCGAGAATGTGAATCCATGGCATGTACTGCTCACCTGAACCTATTGGACCACCGACGCCGAGTTTATAAGGCAATAGCATCTTCTTGAGTGCGCCGCCATTCTCGCCAAGTACAACCCCTGTTCGCAGTAGTATCACGCGTGTGCTTTCTGATTGTGCTCTCTTGGCTATCTCTTCCCAGTGGGCACAGACTTTATGAGGAAAGCTTTCATCTTCTACTTGCAGTGACTCGTCAAACGGGTGCTGCTGTTGATCGCCATAGTAACCCACGGCTGAACCGCTAATAAAAGCGTGTGGCGGGTTGCTACTGGCATGAATTAATTCGACCAGCTTTTCAGTGATGTGCCAGCGGCTGTTACAGATCCTCTCTTTTTGTTCTGTACTCCAACGCTTATCGGCAATCGGCTCACCCGCGAGGTTGACCACCACATCAAAGTCATTGAGATCACTGAGCTCATCAAGGGATTGAATGTAATGAAGGTTGTTCTGGTTGAGGTGATTTAGGTTTTGCTTCGCATTTTCAGGACTCCGCGTCAGCAATGTCACGTCGTCAGTGTTCCAACTCTTGACCAATTCAGAGCCAATAAATCCAGTACCACCCGTTAACAATATCTTCATACCAATCTCCCTATTAAACATAATTATAGACATGGCTTGTTTTTAGTCGCCAATCAATACGAAAAAATCACTATAACGATCATAAGGTTTCAATCGTGTGATGCCCAAATTACGCCTTTTTCAATTTACAAAGGAGTGAAATTAAATTCATCAAGTCAGGATGTGTACCGTCATCACACTTATGCACTTTACTCGGATATGTTACCAACTGCGTAATATTTGTCACATAAGCAATGATAAGGATTTGCCATGATTATTATTAATTCATAATCAGCGACAAGGAATTGCGATGACGGCGGTGCTTGCTTTGTTTCGATCCATGTTAGGTAGCCTGAGGGATCTATTGCCAATCGTGGCGGTAATCGCTTTCTTCCAGCTTGCTGTCTTACAAGAGCCACTTCCTCATCTTTTATCTATTCTGACTGGCTTAGTGCTCGTCGTTTTTGGACTCACTTTCTTTATCTTTGGCCTTGAAATGGGGTTGTTTCCAATTGGCGAATCGATGGCTCAAGCATTTGCCAGAAAGGGGAGTGTGTTCTGGTTATTGATCTTCGCTTTTTGTTTGGGTTTTGGTACCACCATAGCCGAGCCAGCGTTAACCGCAGTCGCTGCCGAAGCCGCAGAAGTGGCAGCTGAGGGAGGTGTAATCCCCAATACGTTAGATGAAATGGAGCAGTATGCCAATGGCCTGCGCTTTACTGTGGCACTGTCAGTCGGTATCGCTATTTTACTCGGTGTGCTGAGAATCTTAAAAGGTTGGCCAATCCAGTACATGATCATCGGTGGATATATTGGAGTGGTCGTGCTCACTGCATTTGCTCCGGAAAACATCATTGGAATTGCGTATGACTCTGGTGGAGTAACGACATCGACGATCACCGTCCCATTAGTAACTGCGTTAGGGGTGGGTTTAGCCTCGGCAATTAAAGGGCGTAATCCGATGATAGATGGTTTTGGGTTGATCGCGTTTGCTTCGTTGCTGCCGATGATGTTTGTCATGGTGTACGGGATGGTGGTGACATGATCAGTGTTCAACAATTTATCGACACCTTTCTCGGCACTGTGATGGATGTGATCCCGATTGCGATCATCATCTTCGGTTTTCAGTTGGCGGTATTACGAAAGCCAGTCAATAACCTAGCCAAAGTGCTGATCGGTTTCTTCTACGTCATTCTTGGCTTATCACTCTTTTTGATGGGATTGGAACTCGCGTTATTCCCTCTAGGGGAGACGATGGCAATGCAACTCACCGAGCCGAGTTTTTTGACTGAGTTTAAGATCAGTTCTGGTCTTGCTTTGGTTTGGTTTGATTATTACTGGGTTTACCTGTTTGCGTTTTGTATTGGTTTCAGCACCACGATAGCCGAGCCTTCTTTGATAGCTGTAGCGATTAAGGCGAACCAAGTTTCCGGTGGCAGTATCAGCGTCAATGGGCTGAGGATCGCCGTGGCATTGGGCGTTGCTATCGGTATCTCACTGGGCAGCTACCGTATCGTTGCGGGTGACCCGATCCACTACTACATCATTTTTGGTTATGTCGTCGTGGTCATTCAAACCTTTTACGCCCCAAAACTCATTATTCCATTGGCCTACGATTCGGGTGGCGTCACTACATCAACGGTGACAGTCCCTTTAGTGACGGCGCTCGGGCTTGGACTCGCTTCAACCGTACCAGGAAGAAACCCTGTTATTGATGGCTTTGGGTTGATCGCCTTTGCCAGCTTATTTCCCATCATTTCAGTGATGGGCTATGCCCAAATAACACAATGGTTAAACCGTTTACACACCTCTAAGGAGAGCAAAGATGCGCTTTAAACTTATCTTAGCGTTTGTAGAAGAGAGCAAGACTGACACTGTGCTCGATGCCGCGCGTGATGCGGGCGCGACTGGAGCAACGGTGATTAACAACGCCAGAGGGCAAGGCTTAAACCAAAAAACCACCTTCTTTGGCCTAACGCTAGAGGTACAAAAAGATGTGTTGCTGTTTGTGGTTGAGGAACACTTAGCGAGGCATATTCTTGAAACTATTGGCGAAGTCGGTGAGTTTGACCAGGAGTCAGGACAAGGTATAGCGGTGCAGATCGATATCGAAGACGCAGTCGGGGTTGCGCATCAAGTCGAGACGTTAACAAAGGTTGTGGAGGATGAGCTATGAGTACCAGTGAAAAGATCCGAGTAGGCGATGTCATGGCCAATACGTATGTGATTATCGATGGGCTAACCACGGTGTTAGAAGCGATAGAGATGGCTAAAAAGCACAAAGTGAAGGCAATCATTGTCGATAAACGCCACGAAGATGACGAATACGGCATCGTATTGATGAATGACATTGCCAAGAAAGTACTGGCTAAGAACCGATCTCCAAAGCGAACCAATGTTTATGAGATCATGACCAAGCCAGCGCTAAGCGTGTCTGCTGAGATGAACGTAAAGTATTGCGCTCGCCTGTTTGAACGCTTTGGTATCAGTCGTGCGCCAGTAGTTCGTGATAACAAGATAGTCGGTATGGTTAGTTACAATAATATCGTGATCAATGGTATGGCGAGAGATGACGTGTAGCATTTAGATACGTACAATAGGCTCATAAATTTTATGGAGAAGTACGTGTGAAATTATTTTTTGCTTCAGACCTACACGGTTCGCTGCCAGCAACAGAAAAGGTATTAGAACTCTACCAAGCATCTGGTGCGCAATATTTAGTTCTATTGGGTGACATTCTGAATCATGGACCAAGAAATCCGATTCCAGAAGGATACAACCCGCCGGCGGTTGCAGATAAGTTGAATGCGTTTTCTCAAGAGATCATTGCCGTTCGTGGTAACTGCGATAGCGAAGTGGATCAGATGTTGTTGTCTTTTCCAATGATGATGGATTACTCGTGGGTGCTATTAGAATCAGGCCAGCGTATCTTCCTAACGCATGGCCATTTGTACAACACCAATAAACGCCCTGCGTTGAAGGCGGGCGATATCATTGCACACGGTCATACCCATATTCCTGTCGCCGAATACCAAGATGACATCTTTATCTTTAACCCTAGCTCGGTGACATTCCCACGAGAGGGACACGCGGCAAGCTATGGCATCTATGAAAACAATACCTTCAAAGTCATTAGCCTTGAAGGTGATGTTCTCGTGAGTGGTCAGCTTTAAATCATTGGATCGGCCGTAAAAGGGCTTATTTTGAGTCCACGTGGCCGAGATCTCTGTCTGGAGCAATGATGTTTCGTACTCTTTGCTTCAGAACTTTCGCCTCTGGAAAACCGTCATCTGCTTTTCTTTCCCAAATCTGCACACCATTACAAAAGATTTCGAACCTGCCTCCTGTGTCTGGGTGTAAGCTCACTTGTTCAATTTCTTCGCTGAAGGTATGCAGTAGCTCTTGGCATAACCAACTAGAGCGAAGCATCCAATTGCATTGACGGCAATAGTGTATCGCGATTGTGGCTTTTGTTGCTGTCTCTTTCGCTGGCGCCAGATTAGGTTGTTCCGTTTTCATGGTTAATCCTTAAAATGCTACATCCGTAATTTGATACCAACGGCTAACAAAAAAGGGGCTTCATGCCCCTTTTTTCTATTGGTTTACCGTTTCATGGTATTCAGCTATTCATAAACAGTAAATAGCGATCCAATCTTAGTTTGAAAACAATACGGTAGAACCATGATTTAAGCTAGTCAGTAGCAGTGCCTTCGGGTTAACAATATCTATGCGGCGGCTTTGCTCTGCGTCCATCTTAATGACTTGAGTGATCAGCTCTAGCTGTTCTTCTGAAAAGTCTTGGCGCTGAGCCGAGGTCACATCTTTAAACTCCGTTGGCGAAATCAGTAAGTAGTTATCGTTAATATCCCACTGACCCGTTTCAGAGATGTTGATGACATTCGCAGGCTCAGTTTGATTACCGTAAAGTCTAACCACTGACATTCTTAAATATGTACCATTTGGTAGGTATTTCGCATTCGATGATAGTTCAACTCTACGAAGTGGGCCTATTGAGTCAGCTTGCTTGTTATCGCTAATCAGCGTCACCATTCTCGACTGCCATTCATGCTGAGTGAGCAAGCGCTCTACTTTTGCATTGCTGCTCCAATATAGCCAACCACTCAAAAATGCCGATAGAACCAGTAAGATAATCGATACTTTTAATTTCATGTTACTTACCACCGTTACAAATGTCGTTTACATCCGACTGGTTTGCGTAAATTCTTAGGGTTACATTTTCGCTCGAGTAATCTTGCGGGTGAATGTAATTGAGGGCAAGGTTATTGGTTTGTCCTCCTGTAGCGATCACTTCAGCCGGCTTTAACACACCAGTGTGACTCGTGTTGTAACTTAATACACACTTTTCTATTGCTGGCAGCCAACTGCTGAGGTCTGGGTGGTTAACCGGTGATTGAACCTTTACACCATCCACTTCAGTCAAAACCGTGAACTCGGACTCCACCGGGGTAGTAAACGTTAAAACGAGAATCGGCATGATGAAAGCGGCAAGCAGTAACCAAAATGTTAACCATTTATTGGTGCTTTTAGCCGGAGCTACAACAGGAGCGGTTGCTGGTTCTACTGCCACTTTAGTTTGTTGAGCTTTTGTAATTGGCTCAGGTTCAAATGTGTCAGTGATTGCTTGTTCAGTCGCTGCAGGCGTTGCAAACGTTAGGATAGGTTCAACGTCATTTTCTGCAATTTCAGCGGCTACTGGCTGATCATTTGATGACAGTGGCGCAGAGCGCTCAACGGTCGCAATAAATTGGTAACCGCGCTTCGGTACTGTCTTTACGAATTCAGGAGATTTAGTCGAGTCTTTGAGCATCTTTCTCAGAGTCGATACGGCTTGCGTTAAGCTTGAGTCATCCACCTCAAAGCCTTGGTCTCGCCAAACATACTCATGCAATTCATTACGAGTGATAACTTCATTAGGCCTTTCTGACAGCATCAAGAGAATGCGGCTTTCATTGCTACCAAGACGTACGACTTCACCGTCGCTCATTTGATCGACAAGTGAATTGCTGTTTGGGTCGAATACGAACCGTTGTGCGAGAATAAACTTTGTGCCGATATTACTCATTGAATTCTTCTATTTTGGATTGTTTTGGGGGGCGAAATAGACAAATCTCAGGTGAAGTTCCGTTAATTCTTCACCAAATCATGGCTTATTTTATGTTCTTTTATATTTATCAGGCTCAAGGATAATAAAAACAGATAAAAAAAACAGTGTTTTTATGATTTTTGACCTTGAATTTACATTTGTCATCCTCATGTTAATGAACAGAAGAGTGGCATCAAGTGTTACGCCCCTATGATTATTCAACATAAAGTATAGATGTTTTGGAGTAAAAATGAGCGAAACGGCAACGCAAAATAAAGAGACTCGTGGCTTTCAATCTGAAGTAAAACAACTACTTCATCTAATGATTCACTCACTGTATTCAAATAAAGAAATCTTTCTACGTGAGCTGATCTCTAACGCATCTGACGCGGCTGATAAGCTTCGTTTTCAAGCTCTATCGAACGGTGACCTTTACCAAGGTGATGCAGATCTAGGTGTAAAACTTTCTTTCAACGCGGAAGCAAACACGTTAACCATTTCTGATAACGGTATCGGTATGAGCCGCGACAACGTTATTGAGCATTTAGGTACGATTGCTAAGTCAGGCACTGCAGATTTTTTCTCAAAGCTGTCTGAAGACCAAAGCAAAGACTCTCAACTGATTGGTCAATTTGGTGTGGGTTTCTATTCTGCATTCATCGTCGCAGATGCGGTAACGGTTCGCACACGTGCAGCTGGCCTGCCGAACAATGAAGCTGTTCAGTGGCACTCTGCAGGTGAAGGCGATTACACAATCGAAGACATCACTAAAGAGTCTCGTGGTACTGACATCGTTCTGCACATGCGTGAAGACGGTAAAGAGTTCTTAAATGAGTGGCGTCTGCGTGAAGTGATTGGTAAATATTCTGACCACATCGGTATTCCTGTTTCTATCTTCACAGCAGTGAAAGATGACGAAGGTAAAGACACCGAAGAGAAACATTGGGAACAGATCAATAAGGCGCAAGCGCTTTGGACTCGCAACAAATCTGATATCGACAAAGAAGAGTACCAAGAGTTTTACAAGCACGTATCTCACGACTTTGCTGATCCACTAACCTGGAGCCACAACAAGGTTGAAGGTAAGAACGATTACACAAGCCTGCTTTACATCCCAGCGAAAGCACCTTGGGACATGATGAACCGTGACCACAAGAGTGGCTTGAAACTTTACGTGCAGCGTGTATTCATCATGGATGACGCAGAGCAGTTCATGCCATCTTACATGCGTTTCGTTCGTGGCTTGATTGACTCAAACGATCTGCCATTGAACGTGTCTCGTGAAATCCTGCAAGACAACAAGGTAACTCAGTCTCTTCGTGGCGCATGTACCAAGCGTGTACTGACTATGCTTGAGCGCATGGCGAAGAATGACAATGATAAGTACCTAGAGTTTTGGAAAGAGTTCGGCCTAGTATTGAAAGAAGGCCCGGCTGAAGATATGGCGAACAAAGAGAAGATCGCTGGTCTACTTCGTTTCTCGTCAACGGAAGTGGATTCTGCTGAACAAACCATCAGCCTAGAATCTTACGTTGAGCGCATGAAAGAAGGCCAAGATAAGATTTACTACCTGACAGCAGATAGCTACGCTGCCGCTAAGAACAGCCCACACTTGGAGCAGTTCAAAGCTAAAGGTATTGAAGTGGTTCTAATGTACGATCGTATTGATGAGTACGTAATGAACTACCTGACTGACTTCGACGGTAAACAGTTCCAATCGATCACTAAAGCAGGCTTAGACCTAAGCAAGTTTGAAGGTGAAGAAGAGAAAGAGAAGCAAAAAGAGACAGAAGAAGAGTTCAAATCTGTTGTTGAGCGTACTCAATCTTACCTAGGTGGTCGTGTTAAAGAAGTTCGTACGACCTTCAAGCTAGCAACGACACCTGCGGTTGTTGTGACTGACGACTTCGAAATGGGCACGCAAATGGCGAAGCTTCTTGAAGCTGCGGGTCAAGCGGCACCGGAAGTGAAGTACATCTTCGAGATTAACCCTGAGCACGCACTGGTTAAACAGATGGCTGACGAAGCAGACGAGCAAGCGTTTGGTCGTTGGGTTGAGTTGCTACTTGGTCAAGCGATGCTGGCTGAAAAGGGCTCAATGGAAGATCCGTCACAATTCTTGGGTGCAATCAACGAGCTACTAACAAAGCGTTAGTCTTTCGACTTTAGGTTAAGCCAACAATTACAATAAAAAGCTCGCAAATGCGGGCTTTTTTTTATGAACGTCGTTGAAAATTGACCTAACGTGGTCGACGTCACCGTTATCGTCACAACAAATGTTGTCGATGCATTCTTTAGTCGTAAATTCAGCCAAATTGAATATTAATGTGATAGAATGCTCGACCTAATCAGCTGGGGCTAGGAAGCTACTATCTCCAGTTGTATGATTTTTAAACGTTATACCGAAACTTACCGTTTTGCTTCTGTTCACAGTTTTGCTTAGCCTCAATGGTTACTTAACGCTTTCTGTTCATCCTAAAAATGAGCAAGAATGGAGGGATAGTGAGCTTCGGTATAAATCATAATTTTATAAGAGGATTAAACATGCGCATCATTCTTCTAGGTGCTCCTGGCGCGGGTAAAGGTACTCAAGCTAACTTCATCATGAACAAATTTGGTATCCCTCAAATTTCAACTGGTGACATGCTACGTGCTGCTATCAAAGCGGGTACTGAGCTTGGTAAGCAAGCAAAATCAGTAATCGACGCTGGTCAGCTAGTTTCTGATGAAATTATCCTTGGTCTTATCAAAGAGCGTATCGCTCAAGATGACTGTGAGAAAGGTTTCCTACTAGACGGTTTCCCACGCACAATCCCACAAGCTGATGGCCTAAAAGAAATGGGCATCGCTGTTGATTACGTTGTTGAATTCGACGTAGCTGACGATGTGATTGTTGAGCGTATGGCTGGTCGTCGTGCTCACCTTCCTTCAGGCCGTACATATCACACTGTGTACAACCCGCCTAAAGAAGAAGGTAAAGATGACGTAACTGGCGAAGAGCTAGTTGTACGTGATGACGACAAAGAAGAAACAGTTCGTGCACGTCTAGGTGTATACCACGATCAAACAGCTCCGCTAATCTCTTACTACGGTAAAGAAGCTGAAGCAGGCAACACTCAGTACCTTAAGTTTGACGGTACTAAGCAAGTTGCTGAAGTTAGTGCAGAACTTGAGAAAGCACTAGCATAATTGGCTAACAGCCAGTTTTAGAATTTGATATATTGGAAGCGACCTTAAGGGTCGCTTTTTTTGTTTCAATTTTTAGTACGATACCAATCTAGATAATTCGATTACACATCGTTCAAGACGAAACCGTTTTTGATGAAGGTGGCTCACAATCGAAAGTAGATGTTGTGATATCCCGTTTAAAGAATGATTATTCAGACATTTAGTGGGAAGCAATGATCTTAAACTTATGCAGATTAGTATATTACTTTCCAGAAAATCACATATTGGTCTCAGGTATCTATGGAAAATAATAAAAAGCAGGGCGTTTTACTGGTGAATTTAGGTACGCCAGATTCTGCGACCCCCGCTGGCGTTCGTCGATTTTTGAGTGAGTTCTTGCACGACAAGCGAGTAGTAAACCTAACTCGTTGGCTTTGGTGTCCTATTCTGCATGGGGTGATTCTTCCTATTCGTTCACCTAAGGTTGCGAAGCTATATCAGTCGGTTTGGATGGATGATGGATCACCTTTGCTCGTTTACTCGCAGAGACAAGCGGAAAAGCTAGAGAAAAAATTAGAGATGCCGGTTGCATTGGGAATGACCTATGGTAACCCAAGCCTTAAGACGGGTATCGAACAACTGATGGAGCAGGGCGTTGAAGACGTTATTGTATTGCCTTTGTACCCTCAGTACTCAGGTACAACGACAGCGGCTGTTTCTGATGGCTTAACCAAAGCTTTTAAGCAGATGCCTGTCATCCCAAGCTATCGCTTTATTCGCGATTACTATTCACACCCGAGCTATGCCAAAGCACTGGCTGAAAGCGTTCGCAGTCATTGGGATCAAAATGGCAGAGCTGATCACTTGGTTTGTTCGTTCCACGGCATTCCGAAGCGCTTAGCTGATGAAGGCGATATCTATCCACAGCACTGTGAAGCAACGACAAAACTGCTTGCAGCAGAGCTAGGTTTATCTGAAGAAGACATCACCATGACCTACCAATCTCGATTTGGTCGAGAGGAGTGGTTGAAGCCATACACTGATGAGACGCTTGAATCACTGCCAAACAAAGGCATCAAGAAGATCGATATCATGGCGCCTGCATTCTCGGTGGATTGCTTGGAAACATTGGAAGAGATTTCAGACCAGTGTAAAGAGACTTTCATCGAAGCTGGTGGCTCAGACTTTAGCTACATTATGTGTCTGAACGACAGAGACTCACACATCGACATGATGGCTGAACTAGTGGCGCTTCATCGCTAACTGATATGGCGATTGAATAGATAACAAAAGGGCTGCTCATTGAGCAGCCCTTTTTGATCTTGATGTTTCTTCTTGAAATCGATCTAGCTATTAAGCGACCGAAGTTTCTGCTTTTGGTTCTGCTTCAAGCGTCATGTTGGTTTCTACACCGTGCATCCATGATACAAGCTTACCAGCACAAAGCAGCAGTAATATGGCACTCACCGTTGCTGTGATAGCAATACCACTGAAGATTGACATAGCACCAAGCTCACCAACGTGAGAACCGACCAGGCCTGCCACGTAGTTTGCCACCGCATTGAAGCCAAACCATGCACCCATCATCAATGATGCTAGGCGAAGCGGAGCTAACTTAGTGACCAACGACAGGCCAATAGGCGATAGACAAAGCTCACCAAGGGTATGGAAGAAGAAAGCACCGACTAGCCATAGCATTGATGTTTTCACGGTTAGGTCACCGCCTTGCTCCATTACCGCGCCCATCATGCACACAAAGCCCAGTGCTAAGAAGAACAATGCCATTGCAAACTTAACAGGAGAGTTGGGTTCACGCTTACCCAGTTTCACCCAGAACGCAGCAATGATTGGAGCAAGTGTAATGATGAAGAATGGGTTCAAAGATTGGAACCACGCAGCAGGAACTTCAAAGCCACCAATCATACGGTCAGTATATTGTTGAGTGTAGATGTTCATTAGGCCGCCAGCTTGTTCAAAGCCCGCCCAGAAAACAATCACGAACAGACCCATGATAAGAATCACTTTTAGTCTGTCGAACTCTTCTTTGGTCAGTGGCGCTTTTTCTTTAGATTTGTTTAGTGCTTTCGCTCTTGCAGCAGCAGGTACAGAACCGATGTTGCCCAACCAAGACTGAGCCATTGTCACTTGCATGATCAAGCTAATAACCATACCAATACCAGCGGCTAGGAAACCTGCTTTCCAACCGAATGAATCGACAGCAGCACCTGAAATTAAGCCACCAAGCAGCGCACCTAAGTTGATGCCCATGTAGAAAATGGTGAAAGCACCGTCACGGCGGTTATCGCCTTCTTGGTACAGATCGCCAACCATGGTTGAGATGTTCGGCTTAAACATACCGTTACCACTGATTAGCAGAGCTAAACCAAGGTACAGCGCGTTCACTTGGTCTAAACCGATGAAGCCGTTAGGTAGAGCCATTGTAAATTGGCCAAGTGCCATCAATACACCGCCAATCATAATTGATTTACGCTGACCTAGGTAGTTATCGGCAATCCAGCCACCAATTAATGGTGTGATGTAGACTAAGCCGGTGTAAATACCGTAGAGATCGAGTGCGTCTTTCGTTGACCAACCCAGTCCACCGTTGAGGGTAGTGTCAGTCAAAAATAAGACAAGGATGGCACGCATCGCATAGTAAGAGAAACGTTCCCATAGCTCTGTGCTAAAAAGTAGAAATAGGCCTCTAGGGTGGCCAAAGATGTTGTGGTTGCTTGGCATAAGTTTTACTAATTTTAGGTATTAAAAGATTTTATAGTCATTCATGTATACACAGTGGGATAAAAGTCTGCAATAGACTTATTTTATGGTCACGACAACTTGGTTTAACTAAGATGTTGATATTAAATATCTTTATTTTTAATGTTGCCCATTTTAGATGTGCTGCAAACTAATTTTCCAGATTTGAGTTGGTTGGTTAATAACCTTCATTAAAGTTGTGTTGAATTAAAATCTTTAGATATATTGCTCTGGTGTATCATTTTGAGTTTTAAGGGAGTGGCATGCGCATTAGGTGGGGCATACATATGCTTACAACAATGAGTCTTTTGATCTCTAAATGATCTCTGTACAATGCTTAACCACTCCGACACCTATAACTTTTTGTTGATAAATTGGTCTGCTACGCATTATTTTTCGTTAGCAACGATTCATTTTATTAATGGTGATTTAACCGTTTTAGGCATGTGGTAAAATATCTAAAAATATAAAATGGCTAGTCAAATGAAACGTTGGTATTTGCTTTACTGTAAGCGTGGTGATCAAAAACGCGCTCAGCAGCACTTAGAGAATCAGGGGGTAGAGTGCTTTTACCCTCAAATAGAAGTCGAAAAGGTGGTGAGAGGGAAAGAAAAGCAGGTCAAAGAACCGCTGTTTCCGTCTTACATCTTTGTTCGCTTCGACTATGAGCAAGGTCCTAGCTTCACGACCGTTCGTTCAACACGTGGCGTTGTGGACTTTATTAAGTTCGGTTCACTGCCGCACGAGGTCCAAGGAGACTTGGTGTTTGAACTTAAAGAGTTTGAGAAGTGCTGCAGTAACGAAGTGGAAGATTGTTGTGTTGAGTTTGAATCTGGACAGGTAGTTAAGATTCAGAGTGGCCAATTTGCTGGGGTTGAAGCTATTTTCGATCAGAAAGACGGTGAGGCTCGATCGATTATGCTGGTGAAAATGATCAGCCAAGTCATTCCAATCAGTATTGAGAACGAAGCACTACAAGCTCGCGCATAACTGCAGTAATAAAAATAGGCTTAAAACAAAAGGCGCATAATGCGCCTTTTTTAGTCTTTAGGATTTGTTCAAAACGCTCTAAGCGTTGTAAGCATCGTTGTGAACGGCTTGTACTGCACGGCCTGATGGGTCGACACAGTTTTTGAATGACTCATCCCACTCAATCGCTTTCGCTGATGAACAAGCAACTGAAGGACCACCAGGTACACACTCTGCCGCAGATTCTAGAGGGAATAGCTCCTCAAAGATTTCACGGTAAGCATAACCTTCTTTGGTTGTTGGCGTGTTGTAAGGGAAACGGAACTTAGCAGCTTCCATTTGTTGATCCGTTACTTTTGCTTCAGCCGTTGCTTTCAATGTATCAATCCAATCGTAGCCAACACCATCAGAGAACTGCTCTTTTTGACGCCATGCGATTGAATCTGGTAGGTAGTCTTCAAAACACTCACGCAGGATGTGTTTCTCCATCTTACCGTTACCGCACATCTTATCTTCAGGGTTCAGACGCATTGCGACATCGATGAACTCTTTATCCAAGAATGGTACACGGCCTTCAACACCCCATGCCGCTAGCGATTTGTTTGCACGAGCACAGTCGAACATGCTTAGAGCAAGCAGTTTACGTACTGTCTCTTCGTGGAACTCTTTCGCGTTTGGCGCTTTATGGAAGTACAGGTAACCACCAAAGATTTCATCAGCACCTTCACCTGAAAGTACCATCTTGATGCCCATCGCTTTGATCTTACGAGCCAGCAAGTACATTGGCGTTGATGCACGAATCGTCGTTACATCGTAAGTTTCGATATGGTAGATAACGTCACGGATTGCGTCTAGGCCTTCCTGAATAGTGTAAGTCATCTCATGGTGCACAGTTCCGATCTTGTCCGCAACTTCACGAGCAGCGATAAGGTCTGGTGCGCCTTCAAGACCAACAGCGAACGAGTGCAGTTGTGGCCACCAAGCTTCAGATTGCTCATCATCTTCGATACGCATTGCCGCAAAGCGTTTTGCAACTGCTGAAGTAATTGATGAATCCAGGCCACCAGATAGAAGTACACCGTAAGGAACGTCAGTCATTAGTTGACGTTTAACGGCTGCTTCTAGCGCTTCAGTCAGTTCTTCTTTGCTTGTGCTGTTGCCTTGTACCGCAGCGTACTCGTTCCAATCGCGGATGTAGTAGCGTTGAGGTTCAGCATCTTTCGAAGAGTAGAAGCTACCTGGAGGGAATTCACTGATCGTCTTACATACTTCAACCAATGCTTTCATCTCTGAAGCCACGTAGTAGTTGCCGTGCTCATCGTAACCTTGGTAAAGCGGGATGATACCAATATGGTCGCGGCCCACTAGGTACTCGTCTTTCTCTTCGTCGTATAAAACGAATGCGAAAATACCGTTAAGCTCTTCTAGAAGGTCTGCACCCATCTCTTGGTATAGCGCTAGGATAACTTCACAGTCAGAATCAGTCTGGAACTGGTACTTATCTTCATAGCGTGCACGAAGTTCTTTGTGGTTATAAATTTCACCGTTTACTGCAAGAATGTGCTTTTTGTCTTGACTGTATAGTGGTTGAGCACCACTGTTCAAGCCAACAATAGCAAGACGTTCATGAGCAAGGATTGCTTTTTCACCAGCATAGATACCAGACCAGTCTGGACCACGGTGACGAAGCTTCTTAGACATTTCTAAAGCAATAGGGCGAAGTGCTGCGGCATCACTTTTAATGTCGAGAATGCCAAATACTGAACACATAGAACTTCCTTTTAAATAATTTCCAAATCAACTGCATTCAATTTGCCATTCTGGCTAAAAAAAGCAACCGGATGTGAGCAAAAAAATAATATAAAGGGTGTTCTGTTAGAAATTATCTAATTTTTATGTGCTTTTGGTGTGTGATGTTTAATTGCGGTTGGTTTTTTAAACAAAAACCTCTCAAAAGTGCGAAAAATAGGCAGTTTTGAGAGGTTTAGTTGAACACTGTCTAATACTAGATTTTATTGATATTTGGATTTAACTGTTCGCAAACGTGGCGAGCAAAACCACTACCAGCCTCGCTGTAAATGTTAAATGCCGCATCAACGCCATTCTCTTTCAGTGTTTCGAGTTGATCGGGATATTCAGCAATAGCCGCAATTTGGCCTTTAAAGTTACGTGACTTTAATTGTTCTAAAGCGGTTTGATTACCTTGGTGGTGAGGCATTGCCAAAATCACCAGCTTTACGTTTGCTGTATCTAGAATTCGCTCCCAGAAATCTGGGTCAGTCGCGTCGCCAGAAATCACGTTTCTGCCTTGGCTTCTGTGGTTGTGCGCGGCTTCTTCACGCACTTCTACACCTAGGCTGACCTTGCCATAGCGAGTACGTAATTCGTCATAAGCACCGGTACCAATTCGGCCCATACCTAGAATAAGCACTTGGGCACGACCAGGGTCAATTCGCTTATCACGTCGGTGAAGCTTTTCTGACGCATGCTCTTTTAGCCATTTACCTGACTGCTGATAAAGCTTATGACCAGCTCGGTTTAAAGGAGCAGCGATTAGAAAAGACAGTGAAACTGCAATGGCAACGGCAACTAAGATATCACCCGACATCCACCCCATCTTGAAGGCGAGACCACCAACGATGAGGCCAAACTCGCTATAGTTAAACAGTGATAGCGAGGCAAGTAGAGACGTTCGAACACGGAACTTGAAGCGGTTGAGTACCAAGAAGTAGAGAACACCTTTCACAGGCAGCATCAGCAAGAACAAGATTGCGAGCATAAAGCCTTGAATGGTTGGTTGCTCTGACAGACCAATATTCAAGAAGAAACAGACAAGGAAAAGTTCTTTAAGGTTAAACAGCGACTTTGATAATTCTGAGGCTTTTGGGTGACCAGCAAGTAACATACCTAGAACAAGAGCCCCCAAATCTGGTTTCACACCAACCAAATGGAATAAACCAGCACCGACGACTAATGCGAAGAAGATGCCGGAAAGAACCAGCATCTCACCGTGACCAACCCAATCGAGCACTTTGTAGAACAGTGGGCGTAATAAGGGTAGGGCAAACAGAGCAATTGCATACCACTCAGGTATTTTGCCCGTAGAAGCCGTTAAGAATACTACGGCGAAGATATCCTGCATGACCAAGATACCAATCGCTAACGTTCCGTAGGTCGCATTCATTTCGCCTTTCTCTTGCAGAGTCTTAACCGCAAATACAGTACTAGAGAATGAAAGAGCAAAACCGAGCAGAACGATCTGTTCTACCGACATGGCAGCTAGCGATGAAATACCTAAGAACTTAAAGCCAAACAGGGCGACGGCGAAAAACAGAGTGGACAAAAGGTTGTGGATTGTCGCGCCAGCCCAGATCTCTTTAGAGAGTAGGGTTTTGATATCGAGCTTTAAGCCGATAGTAAATAGAAGCAGCGTGACACCAAGGTCAGCTAAAGTAATGATGGTGTCATTGGTTTCAAAGCCAAAGGCAAAAAGCCCAAAGCCTGCAACCAAAAAACCAACTAATGGGGGAAGGTGACACTTTAAAGCAATAAATCCTGCGATAAACGCAGTGGATATTAATATAAGTTCCATAACTTGTTGTTGTAGTTCCCTAGCTTAAAAAAACGGGCCGTGTTTATACAAACACGGCCCGCGGAAAATCAGAATTGTTTTCTCTAGTCTTCGAGAAGCTTCTGCAGTAACACGCCGTTAAGCATGGCGCGCTTAATCATAGCAAAAGCTCCCATCGTAGGATGTTTATCGATCTGTGATGCTACAATAGGCAAGCCGCTATGGAAAGTCGTTAACGACTGATTCTCTACATTGCGCTTAATTGCAGGAAAAACAATCTCTTGTGCCTTGGTAATATCACCAGCAATGATAACTTTTTGAGGGTTAAATAAGTTAATCGTCATCGCGATAGCCTTACCTAACTGGTTTCCTACTCGAACTAAGCTTTGCTTGGCTAGCTCATCACCATTAATCGCGTGGTCACAAACGTCTTGAATCGTAATATGCTCAAGCTCTGTTAAAGAAGACTCATAGCCTTGTTTAATCAGCTTCTGCACGCGTTCAACGATAGCTGGGTTTGCCGCTACTGTTTCAAGACAGCCGAAGTTACCACATTGGCATTGCTCGCCTAGCGGATCAATTTGGATATGACCAATTTCACCCACATTACGGTTATGACCTAGGAAAACCTGACCATTAACGATAATACCTGCACCTGTACCACGGTGAACACTGACCAAAATAGAATCTTGGCTATCTTTACTTGCACCGAAGTAGTGCTCAGCAAGCGCCATTCCACGAACATCGTTACCAACAAAACAAGCAACATGGAATGTATCGCGAATAATGTCGCTTAATGCGAGGTTATCGATGTCGGTATTCGGCATGTACTCAACAACACCGGTCGTTGGGTTAACCAAGCCTGGAAGCGTGACACCAATAGCAATCAGTTGATCGATCTTTGGTTGATGCTCAGCAATGAAAGCTTTGAGGTTATTGACCAAGCCTTGGGTAAGGTCTGATTGGTCTGAATAATTCAGGTCTTGCTGTTGGAAAGCCAATTCACGACCACCAAGGTCATGCAGGCTTATTTGAATGTAGTCTCGACCCAAACGCACAGCAACAGAATGAAAAGGCTCTACTTCTGTGGTTAGGGAGATAGCGCGTCTACCGCCAGTAGACGCTTGCTGCGCAACCTCTTTAATTAGGCCGCGCTCTAAAAGTTGGCGGGTAATTTTTGTAACACTTGCCGGTGCGAGTTGGCTTACATCAGCCACTTGTATACGACTGATAGGCCCCTGTTGGTCTATAAGTCGGTATACCGCCGCACTGTTTAGTTGTTTAACTAAGTCTACGTTACCTATTTGTCCGCCATTCATACTTAATTGTGCTCGTATTGTCCGTTAACAACAGTCGCTTTAACGTTAAAGTCTCGGTCAAATACAGCTAGGTTTGCAACCATGCCTTTTTTGATTCGACCTAGCTTGCTTTCTACACCGATAGCCGTAGCTGGGTATAGCGTAGCCATGCGAAGAGCTTCGTCTAAAGCGATACCAGCGTGCTCAACTGTATTCTGAACTGCTTCAATCATAGTCAGAGCTGAGCCGCCCAGTGTGCCGTTTTCATCAACACACTTACCATCACGGTAATATACTTTCTTACCGACAAAAATAAAGTATTCCATGTCAGCACCTGCAGGAGCTGTGGCATCCGTCACTAATACCAACTTTTCTCCCTTGATTTTATGCGCAATTCTGATGTTTGCGTAATCAACGTGGAAGCCGTCGGCAATAATGCCAGCGTAAACCTCAGGAGTATCGTAAATCGCGCCAACAACGCCAGGCTCACGACCAACCATCGGCGTCATTGCATTGAACAGGTGAGTGGCGAACGTGATACCAGATTCGAAACCTTGACGCGCTTCTGCGTAAGTTGCGTTGGTGTGGCCGATAGAAACGACAACGCCAGCTTTGTGCAGGCGTTCGATGTGTTCAGGGTCGTTAAGCTCTGGAGCCAATGTTACTTTTGCAACAAGGTCACGGTTCTCACAGATAAGCTCAATCATTTCGTTGTCAGATTTACGAATGTGATCGACGCTATGGATGCCTTTTTTCGCAACGTTTAGGTAAGGGCCTTCAAGGTGCAGACCTAAAGATTGGTTTTGGTACTGGTTATGGTATTCACGAGCTGCCGTAATAACCGCACGCATATCTTCGTCTGAAGAGGTGATAAGCGTTGGTAGGAAGCTAGTACAGCCAGATTTCAGGTTTGCTTTGTGCATGATCTGCATGGTTTCTGCAGTGATCTCATCGTTAAGCATTACACCGCCACAACCATTCAGTTGTAGGTCAATGAAACCTGGGCTTAGGTTTGCTCCGTCTAGGTCGCGAAGCTCGATTCCTTCTGGCAATTCAGAGATAGGACAGACTTTTTTGATCAGTTCGTTTTCGATTACAACAGCATGATCGGTTAGAACATCACTACCAGTGTAAATTTTACAGTTACTTAGCGCGTACATAGTCAGCTAATCCTTATTTCGTGAGATCTTTTAAATTCGTTCGTTACCTAAATGCGGACTTAGTTTGCGAGCATCATTTACGTAACGATTTATCTTTTATGGGCAAACGGCTTCAAAATGAGAAGCGATTTAAGTTGTTGAAAAACATATGAACAATTGATTTTTATTATACATTTAGGTCCATCAATAATGATTATTCACGGTGCTCTATAAGCCCGGAGTTACCATCTTTTTGCCTAATGATTAGATTTGGATTTTATCCATAAATGTTCGTTTTTTTTAATGATAAAATAAGTTTTATGATCTCGCTAGCAAAAACCTCTGGATTTGGTAAAAACTGGTGATTAGGATCACAAATGGTAAGGTTTTAATTTGCGGAGCAAAATTAATTGAATACACTGAATAGGACTAAATTGAGCGACTAAAATAAGTTTCTCAAACGAATTCTAAAAAATCCTATAGGGGGAAACAACTGGTGAATATTCTAGGATATGCGCAGAAGCTTGGTAAGGCGTTAATGCTACCAATCGCAACGCTTCCGATTGCGGCATTGCTGCTACGTCTGGGTCAACCAGACTTACTCGATATCGCATTCATGGCATCTGCTGGTAACGCAATCTTCAGTCAACTACCATTATTGTTTGGTTTGGGTATAGCTATTGGTCTTTCTAAAGACGGTAACGGCGCAGCAGGTCTTGCTGGTGCAGTTGCTTACTTTGTTCTGACAGCAACCGCAACAAACATCGATGCTAGTGTAAATATGTCATTCTTCGGCGGTATCTTTGCAGGTATCATCGCAGGTCACTCTTACAATGCATTCCACGCGACTCGTCTTCCAGAGTGGCTAGCATTCTTCTCTGGCAAACGTCTAGTTCCTATTATGGCTGGTCTATTTGCTCTAGTTGCTGGCGCAATCTTTGGTGTTGTATGGCCTGCTGTTCAATCTGGTCTAGATGCACTTGCTCACGCAGTTTCAACGTCTGGCGCTATCGGTCAATTTGTTTACGGTACTCTTAACCGTGCACTTATCCCAGTAGGTCTACACCATGTACTGAACTCGTACTTCTGGTTCGGTATGGGCTCTTGTCAAGAGATCGTAGTTGCTGCAGAAGGCTTCTCTCAACTTTGTGTTGACCCTGCACTAGCTAAAACTTTAGTTGTTGGTCAAGAGTACACATTTGAATTTGCTAACTCAGTTAACCCAGAAATTGTTGCAACTGTTAAAGAAGTAACTGAAACAGTTAAATCTGGCGACCTACACCGTTTCTTCGGCGGCGATAAAGGCGCTGGCGTATTCATGAACGGTTTCTTCCCAGTAATGATGTTCGGTCTACCAGGTGCTGCACTTGCAATGTACCTAGCTGCTCCTGCTGAAAAACGTAGCCAAGTTGGTGGCGCACTATTCTCAGTTGCATTCTGTTCATTCCTAACAGGTATCACAGAGCCGCTAGAATTCATGTTCGTATTCCTAGCTCCTGCTCTATACGCAATGCACGCTGTATTTACAGGTTTGTCTCTAGTAGTTGCTAACATGTTTGGTACTCTGCACGGTTTCGGTTTCTCTGCTGGTCTTATCGACTTCGTATTGAACTGGGGTCTAGCAACTAAACCATTCGTACTACTACTAATCGGTCTTGGCTTCGGTGCTCTATACTTCTTCACTTTCTCTTTCGCAATCCGCGCTTTCAACTTGAAATCGCCAGGTCGTGAAGATGATGACGAAGCTGTTGCAGCTCCTGCTGGCGAAGCACCAAAGGGCGACCTTGCACGTCAATACCTGAAAGCTCTAGGTGGTCACGACAACCTAACTTCAATCGACGCTTGTATCACTCGTCTACGTCTAACTCTTAAAGACCGCTCTGTTGCAGATGAAGTTGTTCTTAAGAAACTTGGTGCTAAAGGTGTGGTTAAACTAGGTGAAAACAACCTACAGGTTATCCTAGGCCCACTAGCTGAAATCGTAGCTGGCGAAATGAAAGCTATTGGTGCAGGCGAAGACCTATCTGATGTAAAACTTCCACAGTAAGGGAAGTACTTAATTAAGACGTAAAGTTACTCTTAAGTAAGTGTCAAATTGAAAGCCTCCCACACGGGAGGCTTTTTTGTGCCTGCAGTTTAAGACCAGCGAACACGGTTCGTTCTATTCTTCATCGAATAGCAGAAATAATCGCAATTAACGGACGGTTCTTATTGTGCAAAGGCTAAGAATTGTGGATGATTAGCAACAATGATCTTTCTATCTTTGACTGGCGCCATAAGCGACCGTTTTCTTGGGGACGAAAGATAACTTTCTCTGACAATACTAAATACATAGAGGTGCTATAGATGAGTGAAGCTGAGGCTCGTCCATCGAATTTCATTCGCCAAATTATTGATAAAGATTTAGCGGATGGTACACACAGTAGCGTGCATACTCGTTTCCCGCCGGAGCCAAATGGCTACCTGCACATTGGTCACGCTAAATCTATTTGCTTGAACTTTGGTATTGCTCAGGACTACCAGGGACAATGTAATCTTCGTTTCGATGATACAAACCCTGAAAAAGAAGACGTTGAATACGTTGAGTCAATTAAGAATGATGTAAGCTGGTTAGGCTTCGAATGGTCTGGTGATATTTGCTACTCATCAAACTACTTCGATACGCTTTACGCTTATGCTGTGGAATTAATTAATAAAGGCTTAGCGTATGTTGACGAGCTAAGTCCTGATCAAATCCGTGAGTACCGTGGCACGCTAAAAGAGCCAGGTAAAGCGAGCCCATACCGTGACCGCAGCCCAGAAGAGAACCTAGCGTTGTTTGAAAAAATGCGTGACGGTGGCTTCGAAGAAGGTAAAGCGTGTCTACGTGCTAAGATCGACATGAGCTCTTCGTTCATGGTTATGCGCGATCCTGTTATCTACCGTGTTCGTTTTGCTCACCACCATCAAACGGCTGACAAGTGGTGCATTTACCCAATGTACGACTTTACTCACTGTATCTCTGATGCGTTGGAAGGTATTACGCACTCTATCTGTACGCTTGAATTCCAAGATAACCGTCGTTTGTACGATTGGGTTCTAGATAACATCACGATTGACTGCCAACCTCGTCAGTACGAGTTTAGCCGCCTGAATCTTGAATATACAGTGATGTCTAAGCGTAAGCTGAACCAACTTGTGGTTGAAAACCTAGTTCAAGGTTGGGATGACCCACGCATGCCTACTATTTCTGGCCTACGTCGTCGTGGTTTTACTTCAAGCTCGATTCGTGAATTCTGTAAGCGTATTGGTGTAACTAAGCAAGAGAACATGATTGAGTTCGGTTCACTTGAATCTTGCATCCGTGATGATCTGAACGAAAATGCACCTCGTGCAATGGCTGTTCTGGATCCAGTTAAGATCGTTATCGAAAACTACGAAGCAGATACAGTAGAAACGTTAACGGTTGCAAATCACCCAAACAAGCCAGAAATGGGCACTCGTGAAGTACCATTTACACGCGAAGTTTGGATCGAACGTGACGACTTCCGTGAAGAAGCAAACAAAAAGTACAAGCGTTTGGTTCTAGGTAAAGAAGTTCGCCTGCGTGGTGCTTACGTGATCAAAGCTGAACGTATCGAAAAAGATGCAGAAGGCAACATTACGACTATCTTCTGTTCTTACGACAATGAAACATTGGGTAAGAACCCTGCAGATGGCCGCAAAGTGAAAGGCGTTATCCACTGGGTATCTGCTGATAAAGCACTGCCTGCTGAGATTCGTTTGTACGATCGTCTATTCACAGTGCCAAACCCAGCCGCTGCTGATGACTTCGCTGCAACGCTAAACCCTGAATCTCTTGTTACGCTAAATGGTTTTGTTGAACCTAGCTTAGCAGAAGGTGTGGCAGAGCAAGCGTACCAGTTTGAACGTACAGGTTACTTCTGTGTGGATTCGAAAGACTCTAAAGCAGATGCACTAGTCTTCAACCGCACGGTTGGTCTACGTGACACATGGGGTAAAACTGAAGCTTAATGCTTGAGTATTTAGTTTGTTAAAAACGACCCAATAAAAAACCGGCTTAGAGCCGGTTTTTTTGTGTCTTAAATTTGATTACCAAGGTGTTTCTAGTGACCAACTAGCGTTTTAAGCACTAGAGCCAGAGTTTTAGGGATTATTAGGGTCTTGTTGGGTTACTTCACCCGTGCGTGAGTTGTACCAGAAAACATAACCTGCATTACCAGGATCGCTGTCGAAATCGACTCCAGTGTAGATGAAGTAGCAAAGCGCGAGTTTGTTTTGAGGAGTACCGTCTTTGGCAACAAAACTATGGTTTTGACGGCGGGTAATAAAATCAAAATTGTTGGACTGGTTCGGGTCTGTAGTAGCGGTCAGGTCGGTTGTCATAATGGCATTCCATATTGACACACACCCTTGGTCACCTTGACCTATGTTGTAAGGCTGCCCCATAGGGTTGCCTTTATCGACGCCGAGTGGATAGCCGACGTCATTTATGTCCAATTGAGCATTGCCGTCTCCGTCTTCCCCAAAACCTGGCATGTCATTCATTTCAGCGTTGCCGCCGCCGCTGACCAGCCATTTACTGTGAGCAAACGTGATCGCAGTTTGAAATTGAGATTGAGCAGCGTCAAACAGAGCGATACGGCCATCGGTTTGAATGTTAAGAAAACGGGGAAGGGCAACAATAGCAAGCACTGCAATAATCACTACAACAACCAACATCTCAATTAAAGTAAAAGCCTTAACTAGCGGGATTCTTTTCATGGATACTTTATGATGCCCTATATAAAAAACGCCGGCCTAAGCCAGCGTTCTGTATTACTACTTCGCTTTATGCGCGTCTGGATTGCCTTTGCAATCTCCGTTAATGCTTTTGCCGTACAAGTACAAACTGTGGTTTGTTAGTTGCACGTTGTAACGCTGAGCAATCTCTTTCTGTCTTTCTTCGATGATGTCATCAGAGAATTCGATCACTTCGCCACAATCTAAACATACAAGGTGGTCGTGGTGGTGCTGTGTAGAAAGTTCAAATACAGACTTGCCGCCTTCGAAGTGGTGACGAGTTACAATGCCAGCGTCATCGAATTGGTTAAGTACTCGATAAACGGTTGCAAGACCGATTTCTTCACCTAGGTCGATCAGCTTCTTATATAAATCTTCAGCACTAATATGTTGGCAGTCTGGCTGTTGTAATACTTCTAAAATTTTGAGCCGTGGAAGGGTCACTTTAAGACCTGCATCTTTTAGCGCTTGATTATTGTCTGACATATACTTTCCTGTTGATGATCTGCAGCAATTAACAGAATTCAATATTAATACCATTATAGTTTAGTCAGGCATAACAATAAACCACGAACTTCAAAGGGTTACTTACTGACATCACAATCTGTTTTGTAAATTGGAAGTATCTCACTTATAGTGGAGGTACGACCAGTCAAGGTGACGGTGTTTCTGATATGAACATGGAATGTTGTTATGAATAAGCAACTCGCAAAAATATATAAACCCAACATTGTAAAATTTGCTCTTAATATTTGGCCTCCCTTTTGGGGAGCGGGTATTCGAATAGCCCACATTAGCACTGACTTTAGGGTTGTTAAGACAGTACTTAAGCTACGCTGGTGGAATAAGAACGCCAATCGTACTCAATATGGCGGCAGTATCTTTTCTCTTACCGATCCCGTTTACTCATTGATGTTAATGGGAATTTTAGGTGAACGATATTATGTTTGGGATAAAGAAGCGAGCATTAACTTCATCAAGCCGGGGCAATCGGACTTGTATGCAGATTTTGAGATAAGGCAAGGGCAGCTTGACGATATCTATCGTCAGACGCAACTCGGTGAAAAGTGCTTCCCCGAATTTATTATTCACGTGAAAGATAAGCAGGGTAATGTGGTTTCAGAAATTCAACGCACCCTCTATGTAAGAAAGAAGCCGCAATTTAGAGATGATGATGAAGCATTAGAGGCTGAGTGCTAATTAATAGATTTTAAATAGCAAAAAACCTCCTATAAGGAGGTTTTTTCATATCTACATAATGGTTATTAACTGTAACAATTAACAACCACTAGAGAATTAGTCTTCTAGCTCTGCTAGGCACATCTCTTCGTGGATTTGTTTAACCCAGTTAGATACGCGCTCATCAGTTAGCTCAGGTTGACGGTCTTCATCGATACATAGACCAACGAATTGGCTGTCATCGCCTTCAACTAAACCTTTCGATGCTTCGAATTCGTAGCCTTCAGTTGATGTGTGACCTAGGATAGTACCGCCTTTCGCTTCAACGATGTCACGGATAGTACCCATAGCATCACAGAAGTATTCTGCGTAATCTTCTTGGTCGCCACAACCAAAGATAGCAACAAGCTTAGTTGAGAAATCAATAGCTTCTAGCTCTGGGAAAAAGTCATCCCAATCACATTGTGCTTCGCCGTAGTACCACGTAGGGATACCAAGCAGCAGTAGATCGAAGTTATCGATATCTTCTTTGCTGCTTTTTGCAATGTCTTGAACGTGAACGAGCTGTTTGCTCAATTGCTTTTGAATCATCTTAGCAACAGCTTCAGTGTTACCTGTATCGCTACCAAAGAAGAGACCTACACTTGCCATAGAATCATTACCTTTCATTTTGTCTGTTGTCGGTGTAATAAAGTTCGGAAGAGAATCGTTAGATCCCAGTTCCTTCCCAGCTTAGTTGGATTATCCCTTTGGCGATAAAACCCGCACAGCCAAGGAAAAGTACTAACCATACGATGCGACGACCAAATGGAGGAACATTTCCCTGCTTGAGAACGTCCTTAATTGCCATACCGATTAAAAAGAAAATCGCGGCAAACAGGAGATCTAAACCAACAGATTCGATGATGTTCATGTAGTCGTAAAGCATGGGAACCTTATATACCAATTTTGCTTGGGCGCACTATATCACTGTTGTGAGATAAAGTTAATCTGCAGTAATTACACAGCTCTCATTTATCTGCACGAAAAAGCGCAGTTAAGCGATGAATTTTCTAATTGCTCTAAGTACTTCTGCTGGTTTTTCAGCATGCAGCCAGTGACCTGTGTTGGCAATGACATGCGCTTTTGCGTTAGAAAATTGCTGCTGAACGGCTGCTTGATGTTCTGCGGTGAGGTAATCTGAATCCCCACCTTTAATGAGCAAGGTTTTGACCGAGGTTTTCTCGATCGGTTCCCAACCAATAATATGTGGGTAGTTGCTCAATAACGAAGCAACATTGAAGCGCCATTCCATGATGCCTTGCTCTGTTTTGAACAAAGATTTGGTTAAAAACTGGCGAACGCCATCGATCTCGATATGTTTTGCGAGAACCTTGAGTGCATCTGAGCGTGAAGTCGGCTCTTCTTCTATCACGGCTTGCAGGCCTGCGAATACGTTGTCGTGGCGACTCTGAGTGTACGCGACCGGAGCCATATCCAAGACAATCAATTTATGCAGCGCAAGATGTTGTGTCAGTGCCATCGCTACTTTGCCACCCATCGAGTGACCAATCACAGTGACGTCTTCTGACTTAAGATCATGCAGCAGTTGAGCCACGTCTTGTGCCATCGCTTGATAGTTATGAGTGTCACTATGGAAGGATTGACCGTGGTTGCGGAGATCGATACTAAGTACCTGATGATCGGCTTTTAGATCCCTAGCGAGCAAGCCAAGGTTGTCCAGATTACCGAATAATCCATGGATCAAAACAATGGTGTGACCCTCACCTTCAATTTTATAGTTGAGCTGTACTGACATTTTTATCTTATTCATGGTGGGTTTGACGTAGAGTATCCGCGCGGATCTCGCTATAATCCCCCAGAGTTTAAACATTGAGATTGTGAAAAGCGAATGAAAACAATTGAGGTTGATGAGGACCTATACCGTTTTATTGCGGGTCAGACAGAACGTATTGGCGAAAGCGCTTCAGATATTCTGCGCCGCTTGTTACAGGTTGATAGCCAAGGCATGGCTCCGATCGAAGAGATCGTTGAGCCAAAAGGTATCGTTGTTAGCAAAGAGGTAGGCTTTACTCCAGAGAAGTTCGATGGCGTTAAAGAAATGCGCTCACTACTAATATCAGATGAGTTTGCATCACTAAAGAAAGCCATTGATCGTTTCATGCTTGTGTTATCAACACTGCATAAAATCGACCCTTTAAGCTTTTCAGAAGCAACTCAAGTAAAAGGCCGTAAGCGCGTTTACTTTGCAGATAACGAAGCGACGTTGCTAGCAAACGGCAACACGACTAAGCCTAAAGCTATTCCACAAAGTCCTTTTTGGGTTATTACTAATAACAATACAAGCCGAAAAAGACAGATGGTTGAGCAGCTTATGAGCCGCATGAATTTCCAAGCAGAATTGATAGAAAAAGTAACAGGTTCAATTTAACGAAATCTGATTTAAACCTCATAATATCCATGGATAAGAAGATATTATGAGGTTTTTTTGTTTTAAAATTTTATATATAAGGATGTCGAAAAATGGCTATGCACCCTCGTGCTGGGCAGAAAGCTCAGCAGGAAGATCTTCATAATATCCCGGCTTTAGTTGCTAACTATTTCTTACAGCAACCGGATGCTACGAACCCAGATCATAAAGTACTTTTCGGTACTTCAGGTCACCGCGGTACAGCAGACAAATCAACATTTAACGAAAACCACATTCTAGCAATTGCACAAGCGGTTGCTGAAGTTCGTGCCGAGCAAGGTACAACTGGCCCTCTTTTCTTAGGTAAAGATACTCACGCTCTATCTGAGCCTGCGTTCTCTACGGTTATCGAAGTGCTTGTAGCGAACGGTGTTGAAGTTATTATTCAAGAAAACAACGGCTTTACTCCAACACCTGGTATCTCGCACGCGATTCTTACGCACAACCTAGTGAATGACAAAAAAGCCGACGGCATTGTTATCACGCCTTCACATAACCCACCTCAAGACGGCGGTATTAAATACAACCCGACACACGGTGGCCCAGCTGAAGCTGAACTGACTCAAGCGATTGAAGACCGTGCGAACGTGATCATTGCTGAGCAAATGCAAGGTGTTAAGCGTACGCCTATCGCACAGGCTAAACAGTCTGAGCTAGTAAAAGAAGTTGACCTAGTCGCGCCATACGTCGCTGATTTGGTTAACGTCGTGGATATGGAAGCGATCCAGAAAGCAAACATCAAGATTGGTGTTGATCCACTGGGTGGCAGCGGTATTGATTACTGGCGTCAAATTGGTAAAGCGTACAATCTAGATCTTACTCTGGTAAGTGAAGCGGTTGACCCTTCATTCCAATTCATGTCTCTAGATAAAGATGGCGTAGTTCGTATGGACTGTTCTTCTCCATACGCAATGGCAGGTTTGCTTGCACTTAAAGATGAATACGCACTAGCGTTTGGTAACGACCCTGATTACGATCGCCACGGCATTGTTACGCCTAAAGGCCTAATGAACCCAAACCACTTCCTAGCGGTTTGTATCGATTACCTATACCGTAACCGTGAAGGTTGGGGTAAAGAGGTTGCTGTTGGTAAAACTTTGGTATCAAGCGCATTGATCGACCGTGTAGTAGCAGACTTAGGTCGTGAACTTTGTGAAGTGCCAGTTGGTTTCAAATGGTTCGTTGATGGCCTTTACAACGGTCAGTTTGGTTTTGGTGGTGAAGAGAGTGCAGGTGCATCTTTCTTACGTAAAGACGGTACGCCTTGGTCAACAGATAAAGATGGTCTAATTCTTTGCCTACTTGCGGCTGAGATCACAGCCGTTACAGGTAAGAACCCACAAGAGTACTACGAAGAGCTGGCTGCTAAACACGGTGAATCTAAGTACAACCGTATTCAAGCGGTAGCAAATGGCGCACAAAAAGACGTGCTGAAGAAACTATCTCCAGAGATGGTTTCTGCTGAGACGTTGGCTGGTGATGCAATTACTGCACGCTTAACACACGCTCCAGGTAACGGTGCTGCGATTGGTGGCTTGAAAGTGACAACTGAGAACGGCTGGTTTGCTGCGCGTCCATCAGGCACTGAAGACATCTACAAGATCTACTGTGAAAGCTTTAAGGGTGAAGAGCACCTGAAAGCAATCGAAGCAGAAGCTCAAGAGATTGTTAACCAAGTATTTGCAGCCGCTGGCCTATAATCGAATCTCGATTACTAGAGTTGCTAAGTAAATAGAAGAAGGGTTGATGTGAAAGCATCAACCCTTTTTGTTTGTGTTAGTTACGTATAAGCGGGAAAAGGTAACTGAGTTAGCTCAGACGACTAACCGTGTGGCCAACTTTGTGGCATCACAAACCAGAATTGCCCCGACTTTGTTTGCCCATGGACGAAGCGATCACCGAACTCGGTGATCGGCTGACTGCTGAAATCATCCGTCCCTGCTGCCCATTGCTCTTTGGTGAGTGGATACAGTGGTTCACTGATTAAATGAGCCTGATCTTGATAGCACCAAAAGCCGTTTACTTGGCTTGGGTTAATGTCATAGCCCAAGCATTTTGTCGGTATGTTTTGCTCTAAGAAAGGGTTGGTATATAGACGACCTTGCATCAGTAAGTGTTTTGAGTCGACATCGATTTCTGGATATTGCTCAACAAAGGCGGCAGAAGAGGACATTTCGAGTTGGTGGCTGAGCATCCTGTCGAGTTTCTTATCCAATTGGTCGTGAGAGTTGGGTCCAAACCATGTTTGTTCGTGGAGCAGATAAAACTTAATCGCCACTTCCCAATGTTCCAGCTTTTGGCTGCTCTCCTCTTTAAGAATAAAGTCGATTGCACCGAGAGTTCTGCCTTCCACATTGATCTGAATCTCGTCGTGCTTTATCGAGTAATTCGGTGAGGCAGCGATCACTTGCTCGCATAGATATTGGTAGAGGAAACCTAATCTAGGATTACCCTCATAAGTATGTGATGAGTCGATGGCATGGTTGCTAGAGAATGCACTGAGATCCGAAACCGGTGGCTTGATTTCTAGTAATGGCGGTGAGTCGATGACCCATTGGTAAAAACGTTGCAGTGCTGTCATCTCTTCCTCATAAACTCATCGTGGGGCTTTCGACATTCTACCCGTAAATTGATATAACGACGTTATTATAAAGGTAAGCTGGAAAGAAAAATGATTAACTTACAATTAGAAAAGCTACTTAACGAAAAACTGCAGCCACAGCAGATTAAAGATTACTGTCCTAATGGTCTTCAAGTTGAAGGCGCGACAGAAGTGAAGCGAATCGTTACTGGTGTAACAGCTTCTCAAGCCTTGATTGATAAAGCGGTAGAACTGAACGCAGACGCTTTGTTAGTCCATCACGGCTTTTTCTGGAAAGGCGAGTCAGAAGCGATTCGTGGCATGAAGGGCAAGCGCATTCGTACCTTGATTAAAAATGACATCAATCTTTTAGGTTATCACTTGCCGCTTGATATCCACCCTGAGCTTGGTAATAACGCGAAACTGGCGGAGTTACTTGAGATAGAAGTCGAAGGCGGTTTGGAAGGGCACCCACAATCGGTTGCTATGTTTGGTAAATTAAAAACACCAATGACAGGTACTGAATTCGCAGCAAAAATCGATCAAGCTCTAAATCGTAAACCACTGCATATCGCTCCAGAAAACCAAGACAAAATGATAACGACCGTCGGTTGGTGTACTGGTGGTGGTCAAGACTACATTGAGCTAGCGGCTTTTCAAGGCATTGATGCTTTTATTTCTGGTGAAATTTCTGAGCGCACTACTTACTCAGCACGCGAGCAAGACATTCATTATTTTGCTGCTGGCCACCACGCGACTGAGCGATACGGTGTAAAAGCGTTAGGTGAATGGTTAGCGGAAGAACATGGCTTGGATGTTGAGTTTATTGATATCGATAACCCAGTTTAAGAGCAGATGCGAGATAAGGGGTACGAGTCGAGTGTATGCGTCGTTCTCTAGAATTGAGCAGGTAACCTGTATAGTTTATCTGCTCGCTTAAGGAGATCCCCAACTCATTCGTCCCTCGTTCTTGGGGATGACGATATTATTTTATTCGTTCACTTCGCATTCTTGAGGATGACGAAGTTGAGAGCGTACAAAAGAAAAGGGGTTGATGTTCTCACATCAACCCCTTTTAACATTATGATTTATAGCAACTATTCACGTTCGTGAAGTGCTTTAAAGTCACGTTGTTCTTCACCAGTATATAGCTGACGAGGACGACCGATACGGTTCGTCGGATCGCTGTGCATTTCGTTCCAGTGAGCAATCCAACCGATGGTACGAGACATCGCGAAGATTACTGTAAACATAGATACTGGAATACCGATTGCTTTCAGAATGATACCTGAGTAGAAATCTACGTTCGGGTATAGCTTCTTAGAAACAAAGTACTCATCAGAAAGAGCGATACGCTCAAGTTCCATCGCCACGTCTAGTAGTGGATCTTGGATGTTTAGCTCTTTAAGCACTTCGTGACACGCTTCGCGCATTACTGTTGCACGTGGGTCGTAGTTCTTGTAAACACGGTGACCGAAGCCCATCAAACGGAATGGGTCATCTTTGTCTTTTGCTTTCGCAACGTATTCTTCAATGTTATCTACGCTACCGATCTCTTCAAGCATGCGCAGACAAGCTTCGTTTGCACCGCCGTGAGCTGGGCCCCAAAGTGATGCGATACCTGCTGCGATACACGCAAACGGGTTAGCACCAGATGAACCAGCAAGACGCACTGTAGACGTAGAAGCGTTCTGTTCGTGGTCAGCATGTAGAGTGAAAATCTTATCCATTGCACGAGCAACGATAGGGTTCACTTCATACTCTTCACATGGGTTTGCAAACATCATGTGTAAGAAGTTTTCTGCGTAGCCTAGGTCGTTACGTGGGTAGATAAACGGCTGACCGATTGAATATTTGTAACACATTGCAGCCAGTGTTGGCATTTTTGAAATCAGGCGGTATGCCGCAATTTCACGGTGTGTATCGTTGTTGACATCAAGTGAGTCGTGGTAGAACGCCGCTAGAGCGCCTACAACACCACACATTACAGCCATAGGGTGAGCGTCACGACGGAAGCCGTGGAAGAAACTAGCGATTTGCTCGTGCACCATAGTGTGACGTGTCACGGTAGTCTTGAACTTTTCGTACTCAGCTCGAGATGGGGCTTCACCGTAAAGAAGTATGTAACATACTTCTAAGTAATCAGCGTTATTGGCAAGTTGGTCGATTGGATAACCACGATGTAAAAGAATGCCTTTTCCACCGTCAATAAAAGTGATTTGAGACTCACAGGATGCAGTGGCAAGAAAACCAGGGTCAAAAGTGAAAAAACCATTAGAACCTAGTGTACGAACATCGATCACTGGAGTACCAAGTACACCTTCTGTAATCGGCAGCTCGATTGGCGCTTGACCTTCAATGTGAAGGGTAGCTTTCTTATCCGCCATAACAATCTCCTTTGTTTATTATTTAATCCGTCCAGGATGTTTATGTGCCATTTTTTTACTGGTCTTACGTGGGAAAGTCAATTTTTCTGAAGCTTTGTGTGCACTTGTTAGTGTTTTTTACATTAAATTCGTTAAAAATCTGGTCTGTGTAGCATTATTTGTTACATCAATTGTATTAGAATGTTGCCAGTCGTATAGTGACGCTGAAAAGTTTGGTTAAAACCTTATAAATGCAAGGCTAAGAAGAAATGTGAGGTGTCTTTCTTAATCGAGCAGTTAACAATTATTTTACAATTATCTAAGGCTCAACTTCAGTTATTTGTTAAGTTAATGTTAAATTTTGAAGGTTTACAATCAAATTTTGTCCATAACAATATCATAAGGTTATTTAATGACCATAATGCTCAATGGAGCTGAGTGAGCAAGCCCGTGAAAGAAAGAAAGACAAGACCTGTTAATTTAGATTTACAGACCATCCACTTTCCAATCACAGCAATAGCTTCCATCCTACACCGTGTGTCTGGGGTGATAACTTTTGTCGCGATTGGAATTCTGCTTTGGTTACTATCCATTTCCCTCTCATCCCCAGTAGGCTTTGCCGAAGCTAGCGACATTGTCGATGGTTTCTTCGTGAAGTTTATTCTGTGGGGCATTTTAACCGCTTTGGCTTACCACATTGCTGGTGGTATTCGTCACCTTCTTATGGACCTTGGTCACTTTGAAGAGCTGGAATCTGGCGCTAAGAGCGCTAAGGTTGCATTCGCAGCAACAGCGGTATTGTCTCTACTAGCGGGGATCTTAGTATGGTAAACAACGTTTCTACTTTTGGTCGTAATGGTGTCCACGATTATCTATTGATTCGTGCAACTGCCATCATTATGACGCTTTACACTATCTACCTAGTTAGCTTCTGTGCTTTCTCTGGTGATATCTCTTACGCATCTTGGACGCAATTCTTTGGTGGAACCTTCACTAAAGTCTTCACCATGTTAGCGCTTACTTCTGTTTTGGTTCACGCGTGGATCGGCCTATGGCAAGTACTAACTGACTACATCAAATGCGCAAAACTGCGTGTTGGTCTTCAAGTCGGTGTTGTTGCAGTTCTTCTTGGATATTTCTTCTCTGGTCTGTTTATTTTGTGGGGTGCGTAAGTGACTATTCCTGTTCGTGAGTTTGATGCCGTAGTTATCGGCGCTGGTGGTGCAGGTATGCGTGCCGCACTGCAAATTTCTGAGCAAGGCCTTTCTTGTGCATTGCTTTCTAAAGTTTTCCCTACTCGTTCTCATACGGTTTCAGCGCAAGGCGGCATCACTGTTGCTCTTGGTAACGCGCATGAAGACCATTGGGAACAACATATGTATGACACAGTAAAAGGTTCTGATTACATCGGTGACCAAGACGCTATCGAATACATGTGTAAAAACGGTCCTGAGTCGGTAATCGAACTCGAAAAAATGGGCCTACCTTTCTCTCGTTTTGAGAACGGTACTATTTACCAGCGTCCTTTCGGTGGTCAATCTAAAAACTTTGGTGGTGAGCAAGCGGCTCGTACCGCAGCTGCAGCCGACCGTACTGGTCACGCTCTGCTTCACACGCTTTACCAACAAAACATTAAACACAAAACGACTGTTTTCTCTGAGTGGTATGCACTGGATCTTGTTAAGAACGAAGATGGTGCAATCTTAGGTACTACTGCGCTTTGCATGGAAACCGGTGAGGTTTGCTACTTCAAAGCGAAGGCAACAATCCTTGCTACCGGAGGTGCTGGTCGTATCTACGCATCAACAACCAATGCACATATTAATACTGGTGACGGTGTTGGTATGGCGATTCGTGCTGGCGTTCCTATGCAAGACATCGAAATGTGGCAGTTCCACCCAACGGGTATCGCTGGTGCAGGTGTATTGGTAACGGAAGGTTGTCGTGGTGAAGGTGGTTACCTTCTCAATAAAGACGGCGAACGCTTCATGGAACGTTACGCACCAAACGCTAAAGACTTAGCGGGTCGTGATGTTGTTGCTCGTTCAATGATGGTTGAAATTCGTGAAGGTCGTGGTTGCGATGGCCCTTGGGGTCCACATATTAAGCTTAAGCTTGATCACTTAGGTAAAGAGACGCTTGAATCTCGTCTTCCTGGTGTATGTGAACTTTCTCGTACCTTTGCTCACGTTGATCCAGTGAAAGAGCCAATCCCAGTAATCCCGACATGTCACTACATGATGGGTGGTGTTCCAACACAAGTTTCTGGTCAAGCTATTAAGCAAACCGAAGACGGCAGCGATGTTGAAATCCAAGGTCTATTTGCTTGTGGTGAAATCGCATCAGTATCAGTACATGGTGCCAACCGTCTAGGTGGTAACTCACTGCTTGATTTGGTGGTATTTGGTCGTGCGACAGGTCTACACCTAGGTGAGACACTGAAGAAGCAAGACGAAGCGAAACCTGCAACTGAAGCTGACATTGAGCGTTCACTAGAGCGTTACAACCGTTGGGAAAACAGCACAGACGGCGAAGATCCAGCGCAAATCCGTAAAGATCTTCAGCAATGTATGCAGAACAACTTCTCAGTATTCCGTGAAGGCAAAGCAATGGCTGAAGGCCTAGAAGAGCTAAAAGCGATTCGCGAGCGTCTGAAAAATGCACACCTATCTGATAAGTCTACAGAGTTCAACACTCAACGTATCGAGTGTCTAGAGCTTGAAAACTTGATGGAAACGGCATTCGCAACGGCTGTTGCTGCAAATTTCCGTACAGAGAGCCGTGGCGCACACGCTCGATTCGATTTCCCTGACCGTGATGATGAGCAATGGCTATGCCACTCACTTTACAACCCAGAGTCAGAGAGCATGACTAAGCGTGGTGTAAACATGGAACCTATCCATCGTGAAGCGTTCCCACCAAAAGCACGTACGTACTAAGGAGATATGACCATGAAACTGAATTTCTCTTTATATCGTTACAATCCAGATGTCGACCAGAAACCTTATATGAAGGAATACACTCTAGAAGTGGATGAAGGTTCAGACATGATGCTTTTGGATGCGCTTATTCTGTTGAAAGAGCAAGACCCAACAATCTCATTCCGTCGCTCATGCCGTGAAGGTGTATGTGGCTCGGATGGTTTGAACATGAACGGTAAAAATGGCCTAGCGTGTATCACGCCATTGTCTGCGCTTTCGGGCCAAGACAAGATTGTGATTCGCCCACTGCCTGGCTTACCCGTTGTTCGTGACCTGATTGTAGACATGACTCAGTTCTACGATAACTACGAAAAAGTGAAGCCATTCTTAGTGTCTGATGGCAATGTGCCACCGGCTCGTGAAAACTTACAAAGCCCTGATGAGCGTGCTCATTTAGATGGATTGTACGAATGTATCATGTGTGCATGTTGTACAACGTCATGCCCATCATTCTGGTGGAACCCTGACAAATTCATCGGACCAGCAGGCCTGCTTGCAGCGTACCGTTGGCTAATTGATAGCCGAGATACAGCGACAGACGAACGTTTGTCCGATCTTGATGATGCATTTAGCGTTTTTCGTTGCCATGGCATCATGAATTGTGTAAGTGTTTGTCCTAAGGGATTAAATCCGACGAAAGCTATTGGTCACATCAAGACCATGCTAGTGAATCGTTCGGTTTAAGTTATATAAAAATTGCCGCCCTAGAAGTTTTGGGGCGGCCTTTTAATAGCTCGGCATAGACCGCAGCAAACGTGAAAACTACTGGTTAAGGGAAAATATGCACAACGGCGTGATGAAGGCATGGCTCGAGTCTTCACACTTGGCTGGCGCCAATGCAACGTACGTAGAAGAACTCTATGAACTGTATCTAAGTGACCCAGATTCGGTAAGTGACGAATGGAGAAGTGTTTTTGAAGAACTGCCTGTGCAAGCTTCAGAGACAGTGGAACAACCACACTCTCGTGTTCGTGAATACTTCCGTCGACTCGCTCAAGAAACAAAGCATTACAGTGTCCAAGTTAGTGATCCAGATGTCGATGCGAAACAAGTAAAGGTTCTGCAACTTATTAATGCCTATCGATTCCGAGGGCATCAAGCAGCAAATCTAGACCCCCTAGGTTTATGGAAAAGAGCGACAGTTGATGAACTGGACCCTTCTTTCCACACTCTTACCGAAGATGACCTCAATGAGACGTTCAACGTCGGCTCTTACGCCATTGGCCAAGAGACGATGGTGCTTAAAGATCTCTACAAATCTCTAAAGCAAACGTATTGTGGCTCTATTGGTGCTGAATACATGCACATGACAAATACAGAGCAAAAGCGTTGGATCCAACAACGTTTAGAGTCTGTATCTGGTCAACCCTCTTTCAACAAAGAAGAAAAGCAAGCTTTCCTAGAAGAGCTAACTGCTGCTGAAGGTCTTGAGCGCTATCTTGGTGCGAAATTCCCAGGCGCAAAACGCTTCTCGTTGGAAGGTGGTGATGCTCTTATCCCAATGACGAAAGAAATTATTCGTCATGCTGGCGGACAAGGCATGCGTGAAGTTGTTGTTGGTATGGCTCACCGTGGTCGTCTAAACATGTTGGTCAACGTGCTTGGTAAAAAGCCACAAGACCTGTTTGACGAGTTTGCGGGCAAGCACGATGACACGTGGGGTACTGGTGATGTGAAATACCACCAAGGCTTCTCTGCGGACTTCGCAACGCCAGGCGGCAACGTTCACTTAGCACTAGCATTTAACCCATCTCACTTAGAAATCGTAAACCCGGTAGTTATCGGTTCAGTACGTGCACGTCAAGATCGCCTTGGTGATAATGATGGTAGCCGTGTACTTCCAATTACTATCCACGGTGACTCAGCTATCGCTGGTCAGGGTGTAGTACAAGAGACGTTTAACATGTCTCAAGCTCGTGGTTTCTGTGTAGGTGGTACGGTTCGTATCGTTGTAAACAACCAAGTTGGTTTTACAACGTCTAACCCTCGCGATACACGCTCTACGATGTACTGTACCGATATCGCGAAGATGGTTCAGGCTCCGATTTTCCACGTTAACTCTGATGATCCAGAAGCGGTTGCGTTTGTTGCGCGTCTTGCATTGGATTACCGTAATACGTTTAAGCGTGATGTTGTTATTGATTTGGTTTGTTACCGTCGCCACGGTCACAATGAAGCCGATGAGCCGAATGCAACACAGCCTTTGATGTACCAAAAAATCAAGAAGCACCCAACACCACGTAAGCTTTACGCTGACGTGCTAATGGAGCGCGGTGAGTTTGGTATTGATACAGCAACTCAGCTAGTTAACGAATATCGTGATGCACTTGATCACGGTGAAGTTGTGGTTAAAGAGTGGCGTCCAATGGCACTTCACTCAGTAGACTGGTCTCCTTACCTAGGTCACGACTGGAACATCGAGTGGGATAACAAGATTGATATCGAGCGCCTGAAAGAGCTTGGTACCAAACTTTGTCAATACCCGGACAGCCACAAGCTGCAAAGCCGAGTAAATAAACTGTACAACGATCGTACTGCCATGGTGAATGGTGAGAAACAAGTCGATTGGGGTATGGCTGAAACTCTGGCATACGCAACACTTGTTGACGACGGTAAGCGTATTCGTATCTCAGGCCAAGATTCAGGTCGTGGTACGTTCTTCCACCGTCACTCAGTACTGCACAATCAATCAGATGCAAGCACGTATGTTCCTCTTGCGAACATTCATGATAAACAAGGGCCATTCCAAGTGTTTGACTCTGTGTTATCTGAAGAAGCGGTACTCGCATTTGAGTATGGTTACGCGACAGCAGAGCCAAGCGGTCTAACCCTTTGGGAAGCTCAATTTGGTGACTTCGCAAACGGTGCACAAGTTGTTATCGACCAATTCATTTCATCAGGTGAGCAAAAGTGGGCACGTCTATGTGGTCTAACTATGCTGCTTCCTCACGGTTATGAAGGCCAAGGCCCGGAGCACTCTTCTGCACGTCTTGAGCGTTACCTTCAGTTATGTGCTGAACAAAACATGCAGGTTGTTGTTCCTTCAACACCAGCTCAGGTTTACCACATGATTCGCCGTCAGGTTGTTCGACCAATGCGTCGTCCACTGATTGTAATGTCACCTAAGTCATTGCTTCGTCACCCTCTGTGTACTTCTTCTCTTGAAGATTTGGCAGAAGGCACGTTCCAACCAGCTATCGCAGAAATTGATGATCTGGCTCCTGAGAACGTAAAACGCGTCGTGTTCTGTTCAGGTAAGGTTTACTTTGACCTGCTTGACCAAAGACGTAAGAACGAGCAAGACGATGTCGCTATTGTACGTATTGAGCAACTTTACCCGTTCCCTTATGAGGACGTGAGAGCTGCCATCGCACAGTACACAAATGTAGTCGATTACGTTTGGTGTCAAGAAGAGCCACAAAACCAAGGTGCTTGGTACAGTAGCCAACATAATTTCCGAGCTGCTATCCCAGTAGGTGCTGATATTCAATACGCAGGTCGTCCTGCATCAGCATCACCAGCTGTTGGCTATATGTCAGTACACTTGAAACAACAAAAAGCGTTAGTTGACGACGCTTTGACCCTACTTAAGAACTAGAAGTAAAAGGAAAATACGCACATGACAATTGAAATTCTGGTTCCAGATTTACCTGAATCTGTGGCTGATGCAACAGTTGCTACTTGGCACAAAAAACCGGGCGAAGCGGTTGCACGTGATGAAGTCATTGTAGATATCGAAACAGATAAAGTAGTTCTAGAAGTACCTGCTCCTGAAGCGGGTGTTCTGGAAGCTATCATCGAAGAAGAGGGTGCTACGGTACTTTCTAAGCAGCTTTTGGCTAAAATCAAGCCGGGTGCTGTCGCTGGTGAACCAACGAAAGACACCACTGAAGATACAGAAGCATCTCCTGATAAGCGCCATAAAGCTGCGCTAACAGAAGAGAACAACGACGCACTAAGCCCAGCTGTTCGTCGCCTGCTTGCTGAGCACAACCTACAACCAGCTGACGTTAAAGGCACTGGTGTTGGTGGTCGTATTACTCGTGAAGACATCGACGCACACCTAGCAGCAGCGAAAGCGGCTCCGGCAGCAGCATCTGCACCAGCAGTTGAAGCGCCAGCAGCGGCTCGCAGCCAAAAACGCGTGCCTATGACTCGCCTGCGTAAGACAGTTGCAAACCGTCTTCTAGAAGCGAAAAACAGCACAGCAATGCTGACTACTTTCAACGAAGTGAACATGAAGCCAATCATGGACCTTCGTAAGCAGTACAAAGACCAATTCGAGAAACGTCACGATACGCGTCTTGGCTTCATGTCTTTCTACGTGAAAGCAGTAACAGAAGCGCTAAAACGTTTCCCAGAAGTGAACGCTTCTATTGATGGTACAGATATCGTTTACCACAACTACTTCGACATCAGCATGGCGGTATCTACGCCACGTGGTCTAGTGACTCCAGTACTTAAAGACTGTGACACACTAGGTTTCGCTGATATCGAAAAAGGCATCAAAGAGCTAGCAATCAAAGGCCGTGACGGCAAGCTAACGGTTGATGAACTGATGGGTGGTAACTTCACTATCACAAACGGTGGTGTATTTGGTTCTCTAATGTCTACGCCAATCATCAACCCACCTCAAGCGGCAATTTTGGGTATGCACAAAATCCAAGACCGTCCAATGGCTGTTGATGGCAAGGTAGAGATTCTACCAATGATGTACCTAGCGCTTTCTTACGACCACCGTCTAATCGATGGCCGTGAATCAGTTGGCTTCCTAGTGACCATCAAAGAGCTTCTAGAAGATCCTGCACGTCTGCTATTAGACGTTTAGTATCGCTAAAACGTCTAGTTAACCCCGTTAGCTAGACGTAAAAAGTTTCAAAGGCTAGGCTGCTCAACGTCTGGCCTTCAATTGAACTGTAAAGCCATTAGAAAATGGACAGCAGTTGTTTTGAGAAGACCCTACAGACGTAACACAGGAAACTGTGTCGTTATGGAAATAATAATCCCTTAAGGGAAAATAAACGGAATATCAAAATGAATTTGCATGAATACCAAGCCAAACAGCTGTTTGCAGAATTCGGTTTGCCTGTACCAGAAGGTTTCGCATGTGATACTGCACAAGAAGCTTTCGAAGCTGCAGGTCGTATCAGTACAGCCAAGAAAGTCGTTAAGTGTCAAGTACATGCTGGTGGCCGCGGTAAAGCGGGCGGCGTAGAGCTACATGACACCAAAGAAGGCGTTAAAGAGTTTGCACAAAAGTGGCTAGGTAAAAACCTAGTGACTTACCAAACAGACGCTAATGGTCAGCCTGTAACAAAGATCCTAGTTGAAGAAGCATCAAACATTGCTAACGAACTTTACCTAGGTGCTGTTGTTGACCGCGCAACGCGTAAAATTGTATTCATGGCGTCAACTGAAGGCGGTGTGGACATTGAGAAAATCGCTGAAGAAACTCCAGAGTTGATTCACCAATCAGCGATCGATCCTCTAGTAGGCCCTCAAGCTTACCAAGGCCGTGAACTTGCGTTCAAACTTGGTCTAGTTGGCGATCAAATCAAACAGTTCGTTAAGATCTTCATGGGTCTTGGCAAAATGTTCTCTCAGTACGACCTAGCTCTACTAGAAATCAACCCGCTTGTCATTACTGGCGAAGGCAACCTGCTTTGTCTAGACGGTAAGATCAACATCGACTCAAACGCGATGTACCGTCAGCCTAAACTACGTGAAATGCACGATCCATCTCAAGAAGATGAGCGCGAAGCACACGCAGCACAGTGGGAACTGAACTACGTAGCACTAGATGGCAACGTTGGCTGTATGGTTAACGGTGCAGGCCTTGCGATGGGTACGATGGATATCGTAAACCTACACGGCGGCAAGCCAGCAAACTTCCTTGATGTAGGCGGCGGCGCGACTAAAGAGCGTGTAGCTGAAGCATTCAAGATCATCCTTTCTGATGACAATGTTAAAGCAGTACTCGTAAACATTTTCGGTGGCATCGTTCGTTGTGACATGATCGCTGAAGGTATTATCGGTGCAGTTAAAGAAGTCGGCGTAACAGTTCCTGTAGTTGTTCGTCTAGAAGGTACAAACGCAGACCTAGGTCGCGAAGTACTTGCTAATTCTGATGTTGATATCATTGCAGCTGAATCTCTAACAGATGCTGCTCAGAAAGTTGTTGCTGCTGCGGAGGCTAAATAATGTCTGTATTAATTAACAAAGACACTAAAGTAATCTGTCAGGGTTTCACTGGCGGTCAAGGTACATTCCACTCAGACCAAGCTATCGCATACGGTACGCAAATGGTTGGTGGTGTTTCACCTGGTAAAGGTGGTCAAACTCACCTAGGCCTTCCAGTATTCAACACAGTACGTGAAGCGGTAGAAGTAACTGGCGCAACAGCAACAGTTATCTACGTACCAGCTCCTTTCTGTAAAGATGCAATCCTAGAAGCGATTGATGCAGGTATCGAACTGATCGTAACGATCACTGAAGGTATCCCTACAACAGATATGATCGACGTTAAAGTGAAGCTAGAAGAAACTGGCGTTCGCATGATCGGTCCTAACTGTCCAGGTCTTATCACTCCAGACGAGTGTAAGATTGGTATCATGCCTGGTCACATCCACAAGAAGGGTAAAGTAGGTATCGTATCTCGCAGCGGTACTCTGACATACGAAGCAGTTAAGCAAACAACAGATGAAGGCTTTGGTCAGTCTACATGTGTTGGTATCGGTGGTGACCCTATCCCAGGTTCAAACTTCATTGATATCTTGAAACTTTTCCAAGAAGACCCAGAAACTGAAGCAATCGTAATGATTGGTGAAATCGGTGGTACTGCGGAAGAAGAAGCGGCTGATTTCATCAAAGCAAACGTAACTAAGCCAGTTGTATCTTACATCGCTGGTGTTACTGCTCCTCCGGGCAAACGTATGGGCCACGCAGGCGCAATCATCTCTGGCGGTAAAGGTACTGCTGAAGATAAATTCGCAGCACTAGAAGCAGCAGGCGTTAAGACTGTTAAGTCTCTTGCTGACATCGGTAAAGGCCTACGTGAAATCACGGGTTGGTAATCAGCTGGCTTTTATCGATTGAGATAGAAGTTAATTGAAACGATATTAAAAAGGCTTGGTCACTGACCAAGCCTTTTTTTATGTTTTCGAGATACGAGATCGTACTGCTAAGTGCTAAGCTCGACTTCTAACCATTTGAGATAGCATAAACATTGCTGCCGCACTGATAACCACAGACGGGCCAGCAGGCGTATCATAGAACCAAGACAAGCTTAATCCACCGAATACAGCGATAGAGCCAATAATTGATGCAAGGAAGGCCATCTGCTCAGGTGTGCTCGAGAACTTCCTTGCCGTTGCTGCAGGAATAATCAGTAGCGATGTCATGATTAACGCACCAACAAACTTCATACCGACAGCAATCACGATACCGACCAATAGCATCAGAATCAGACGCATTAAATCAATGTTGATGCCATCAACCGCCGCGAGATCTTCGTTAACCGTCGTTGATAGTAGTGGTCGCCAAAAGATAGCAAGTACTAATCCAATCACAGCAGCACCCGCATAGATGAACACTAAATCCGTTGGAGATACTGCCAGCAAGTCACCAAATAGGTAGCTCATTAGGTCAACACGAACGTTATCTAAGAAACTGACAGCAACCAAACCAAGTGATAGCGCACTGTGCGCCAAAATACCGAGTAGGGTATCGGTCGCGACCAGCTTTTGTTTTTGTAAAGTCACTAGCAACACGGCCAGCATCAAACAACAAATCAGCAGCGCGAAATACAAGTTAATGTTGAACAGAAAGCCAAGTGCTAAGCCCATCAAAGAAGCGTGAGCAAGCGTGTCACCAAAGTAAGCCATCTTACGCCACACCACGAATGAACCTAGTGGGCCTGCAATTAGTGCAATACCCAAACCCGCCAAAATAGAGGGAAGAAGAAACTCAAGCATTAGTGGTGTCCGTGTTTATGGTTTGAACATTCATGCACGTCGCCTTCGACAGGCTGGCCTGCGAGATCATGATGGTGATGTTCGTGTTGGTGATGATAAAACGCTAGCGTCTCTTGGGTCGCGGTGCCAAAGAGCGCAATATACGAAGGATGGTGTTTGATGTCTGCAGGTGCGCCTGAGCAACAGATGTGGTGGTGTAAACAGATAACATCGTCTGTTTTTGCCATCACTAAATGCAGATCGTGTGAAACCATAAATACGGCACAACCAAAGCGGTGGCGAATGGTGTCAATCAAGTCATACAGGTCTATTTGCCCTTGAACGTCGACGCCTTGAGCCGGTTCATCGAGAACCAGTAGATCTGGTCTTCTTAGCAATGAACGAGCAATGAGCACACGTTGGTTTTCTCCGCCAGATAGTTGGTGCATGTTACTCTTCTGCAGATGTTCAGCACCAACAAGCTTCAATGCTTCAAGGATCTCTTGCTGACTGAAATTGCCAGTGAGTTTTAGAAAACGCTCTACGTTGAGCGGTAGGGAATCATTGAGCTTTAATTTTTGTGGTACATAGCCAATTTTCAGTTTTTTAGCTTTTGTTATTGTGCCTGAAAATTTGGTCTGTAAACCCAGTACCACTTTTACTAATGTCGACTTTCCTGCACCGTTTGGTCCAATCAGGGTGGTGATTCTGCCGCGCTCTAAATTTAGAGAGATGTTGTCTAGAACTTTTCGACCGTCAAATTCGACGCTCACAGAATCTAGTTGGATTAAGTTATCCATGAATAGAACTCATTTGCAATTCGCTAATGTTATAATGTAACATTTACCTCAAGCCTAAGCTACTTTTCTATTATCGAGGGATTATGTCACGTTCATCTTTTATACTTGCTACTTTGCTTTTAGCGCCAAGTGTCGCAAGTGCCAATACTATTCTAACAAGCTTTAAACCAATTCAAATGATTGTGACAGAATTAACGCAAGGCGTTAGTGAGCCGGATGTGTTGATGAACAGCAATGCTTCGCCGCATGATTATGCGCTTAAGCCATCGGATGTCAAAAAAGTTCATAGTGCCGATATGGTCATCTGGTTCGGCCCTGACCTAGAAGCCTTTCTGACTAAGGTGATTGGTTCAAAAGAAAATGTTATCAAGATCAGTGATATTCCCGGAATCAACTTGCGAGAGTTCGGACACGAAGAGCATGACCACGATGCACATGAAGGGCACCACCACGGTAGCCATGACCCGCATTTTTGGTTAGGTATCGAGCAAGTTGAAGTAGCTGCAAAATACATCTCAGCTAAGTTGATTGAATCTGATCCAGACAACGCAATGGCGTACCAAGAGAATCTCGATTCATTCCTGATTGCATTGAAAGAGAAGCAACAGTCTATTCGAGATCAACTTGCACCCGTGAAAGACAAAGGTTACTACGTTTTTCATGACGCGTATGGTTACTTTGAGCAAGAGTTTGAGCTAAATAACTTAGGTCACTTTACGGTGAGCCCAGAGCGTAAGCCGGGTGCAAAAAGCCTGATCGCTATTAAGAAAACGATAGTACGTGAAAACGTTCAATGTGTGTTTTCTGAGCCTCAATTCACTCCTGCTGTGATTGAATCAGTGACGCGCGGAAGTAACGCAAAACAAGGTCAGCTTGACCCTGTCGGTTCAACAGTTGAAGTGAAGAGTGGAAGCTATTTCGATTTTCTTCAGCAACTTACAGATAGCTATACAAGTTGCTTAGACGAGAAGTAAGTCATAAACGAGTATTCTTTACTCTACTTTGCTCTCGTTAATTTATGAATCATGCCGCTTTTTGCGGCATTTTCGTGACCGCTAAGATAAAACCTCCTAACAAATAACAAACCTCCTTTCTCCTTTTCTAATTTCCGCTAAAATGGAAAGATAATAATAAGCACAAAAAAACTCAGTTTTTGGTTTAGCAACGATAAGACGTTGTGGTACCCAAAATTTCATGTGTTGTTGCTGTTCAGGATTAAGAGTTGTATCGAATTATCTTCAAAATGTTCATGTTAATGAGCATTTCATTTAGCGTTCTAGCGGTAAATACCTCGCCCTCCGTTTTCTATCCTTTGCCCGTTCAAGCGCAAGGGAATTTCCTTGCGGCTAAAAACTTGTATTTAGGTGCCGGAGGTGGGCTCTGGGTTCATGATGTGCATGGAAAAGTACTCTTTTACGATGGTCGAACTCTATTCCCTCGCAAGGGAAGCTTACTGCAATTTTCTTCGGAAAGAGTCGCCTTTCTGAACGATGAGTTTTGGACATTTTTCGACAATGAGGTCTATCGACATAACCCTGGAATTGGCAGCGAATTGGCGTTTAGCCTAAGTCCCGGCGCTGAAATAGCGAATATCGGTGCATCAGGCGATTATATTTGGGTTACTGACGGCAGTAATTTCTATACCTACAACACTCAATCTTTAGAATTCAACACCTACTCTCTACTTAAACTGTACCGATACAATAACAGCAGTGACATTGCGATTAACGACGCTGAGTGGGTACTATCAAAGTGGGTGCTAGCGACCAGTTCTGGCGTTTACCTTTCAGAGAATCAAGAGTTTACCCATGTCACCGCATCAGACAAAAACCATATTGAGACGGTTTATTTTTCGAATGCTCGACGTGAGTTAGTGATCGGTACTTTAAATGGTGCTGTGATTGTTGATCTCGCGAACCCAGACAAAGAGACCATCGTTAAAGGGTCGCATGTTCTCTCGTTGGCCGAAACTTCGGACCAGTATTGGATTGGTACAGAGCACGGCCTTATTAGCTACAACTTTATTACGGGACAAATTACTCGATTCGAACAAGCCGCTAGTCAAGACTTCTCGTTACCGGGTGAGAAAATATATTCGTTGATAAACGATCATGCTGGTGGTATGTGGGTTGCGACAAACAACGGTATCCGATACTTCTCACTGTTCAGCAAAACCTTCTCGAGAACACCCCTAACTGGAATGGGCATGCATTCGAGTAGTGTGGTGATCAATAAAGTACTGCCTGTCAGTGACCAGTTATCTTGGGTCGCGTCTTCAATGGGGCTCTACTTGGTTGATTCTGAAAATGAAGAGAACCCAATTCGTGTTTACTCTAACCCTGTTAATGATTTTGAGATCTTTGGCTCTTCCATTTGGTTGGCGACCGAACAAGGTATCATCAGTCTAAATACGGAAACACTACAACCCGAAGCCCTTGATTTACCAAGGCCAATTGAGGGAGTGCGTGTTGAAAACCTTGCGCTTCAAGCCGATAACGTTCTTTGGATGACCTCTGGGCAAAACCTCTATTCGTTATCTATCGAAACCATGAAACTGACGAGTTATGGCACTGACTGGTTAGTCGACAAGTTCTTGCCTGCGAAGATCACCGCTCTCAATGTAGGCTTGCTAGGTCGCATCTATATAGGAACGGATCATGGCTTCTACTCGTTCATTGATAAACGAATTAGCTTTAGTCGTTCCAGCGAACGGTTTGGCAAAGTCGTCGATATTGAAAAAGCGAAGGATGGAGCGCAGTGGTTTGCGAGCAGTTATGGCGTGTATCGAATCCCGGATGACAGCTCTATTATTCAAGAAATCACTCTTGTTGAAGACAATATTAGCCCCAACTGCCTGATAAGCGATGACAATGGTGTTTGGTTAGGCTCTTCGAAAGGCATCAGTTATTACGGATTGGATGGGCAACTGCATAAACACATAGGTTCGCCATTTGGTTTGATCACCAATGAACTGGCGGCAGGAGCGTGTGCTCTTTTTTACAGTCAAGATAGCCAACCTTCGAGGCTTGTTTTCGGCTCAAAGTATGGTGTAGTCAGCGCGTTATCTAACGAGTTACTGGTATCAACTACACCTCATAGCCGTGCCTTGTTGAGTAAGATAAGTGTCGACCAACAAACGGTATCACTTGGCGGGAAAACGGCAGAGCTGGATGAGATTCCTTATGGTTCATCGATGGGATTTAAGCTAGGTATCTTACCAGCAACGTTCGCACCTGCGATGGAATACCGACTGAGCGACGATGAACCTTGGAGTGAGTTTGAAGGGGGCTTGTTAACGCTCGATCATCTTCTTCCAGGGGATTACACACTTGAAGTGAAGCCGGTTAAAGGCTCCCATTATCGCTTTGTGTCAACCAATCAAAGCTTCTCGATTGCGGAGCCTTGGTATCTGACCAATTGGGCTGCAGCAAGCTCTCTGATATTACTGATTGGCGTTGTGACTATCTTAGTCTTTTGGCGTTCGCGTTATGTCACTTTTGCCAACCGGCACTTAAAAGCGCAAGTTGCACTGAAGACAGACCAATTGAGGCACCAAAGCCGGATATTACTCGCCACTAATCAACAGCTTAAAAAGCAGCTATCCGTGAAGAATGCGCTTGTGTCTCACACTGCCAATGAACTCTCTTCTGAAGTGAATCATATTGCTGCGATGCTCCCGAATTGGAATGACGAGCTCGGGAAGTCGCCGATTCTAACCTTGAAAAATGGCTTAGCTCAATTGAGTAATACGCCTCAAGGAGAAGGGCAAGTTTGTTACGATATAATTTTAATCTTAGAGGTGGTACTCAAAGCTTGGCAGGATGACTTAACCAAAGCCGGTATTGAACTGGATATTAAAGTCGAAACAAAACAACGATATGTCTCGTTGCTGTATTTTAATCTCGATATTATCTTCAATAGCTTGGTCGGGAGCATCATCAAGAGAAACTTTAAGTCGCAGAGTATGGTGGTTCTGGTTGAAGAGGTTAAGGAGCATCTTGTTGTGACCATTCGAGATCATGGGATGCCTTTCCCTAAACTGGCATCAAGCATGGGTGACAATACCGGAAAGTCGACCGACCTTAACATCGAAAAGCTGCCGCTATTGATGAATCAGAGCGGTGGTGAGCTTAATGCCTTTGTTTCGGAGTCTCAAAATAAGGTTCAGCTTTCGTGGCCAATTGAGTATCAAGTACTCGACAATCTTGAAGCCAGCACAATTGAACAGATTGAAACCATTAAGCTTGCCGCCTCAACACCAGAGCAACAAAAACTGACAGCGGAACAAGAGTGGAAGAACAGAGTGTCGCAGCTTGTGAGTGAAAACTACGCTGATGCCGAGTTCAGTACTGCAACTGCCGCTAAGTATTTGTTTATGTCTGAGAGAAGCTTACAGAGACGCTTTAAATCGGCTTACAACAAGACCTTCAAAGAGCACTTGAATGAAGTACGTCTAGAGCATGCGTGTGAGCGCTTACTCGCTGGAGAGAAGATCTCTGATGTGGCGTTTGATTCGGGGTTCAATGACCCTTCCTATTTCAGTCAAAGGTTTAAGCACCACTTTGGCATGTCACCATCTAAGTTTGCTGAAAACAACGAAGAGTAGCACGCAGCGGATACTCAGCTAGAACATAAATAAAGATACTTTAGCCTCGACATTCGTGTTGGGGCTTTTTTATGCTTCTACGAGATACGAGATACGAGATACGAGATACGAGATACGAGATACGAGATACGAGATACGAGATACGAGATAAATGGGGAGTTTAAAAAGGTTGTTGGGATAAAACAAAGGGAAGAAAAAAATATCGTGGCATAGCCGGGGGGACTATACCACGGGTGCCAACGACACCTTCGCTTGCTGCCGGAGTGATATAGCAAAGCCATATCACCTCTGGAATAAAATTAAAGAGAAGTAGTTTCTCTTCGATGGAGTAACTATACGTCCAGCTACTTATTTTACTTATAAAATTAACGACAGATACCTATGAGAAAACCGACATTGTCTCAAGTGATTGATAATTAATGATTTGTTTTTGTTTGGGAGGGTTTGTACTAGTGAGGTAGTTCTCGCTAGTTGTTGAAAGTAACGTTTTTGACGTAAACGTTTTTAACGAAACTTACGAGTATGTATTTTCGAAAACATTGATTTCACACAATAGAATTGTGGGCATGTATGTGTATCATGGCGTTAATAACAATCTTTCTCATTATCAGTCACGAATTGGGTACTTATGAAACTCTCACAACTAGAGCAAGGAAAGGCGGCTTCTATTGTTGCACTAACAGGTTTAACACCAGACGTAAGGAAGAAACTTATGGTCATGGGTATGTTGCCAAAAACCGAGGTGACGCTTATCCGCCGTGCACCTATGGGTGATCCGCTTCAAGTTGAAGTGAGAGGTGTTTCTATCGCCATTCGTGAAAGCATTGCAGAACAAATCGAGGTTATCTAAATGGATTATCAAGTTCTTACCGTTGGTAACCCTAATAGTGGTAAAACAACACTGTTCAACGCACTGACTGGTGCTAAGCAGCACGTTGGTAACTGGGTTGGTGTCACTGTTGAAAAGAAGACGGGTTTATACTCGCACGCTGGTGATCAGTTTCAACTAACGGATTTACCGGGTATCTACGCACTAGACAGTGGTAATGATGCGAACAGCATCGATGAGTCTATCGCGTCTCGCGCTGTTTTAACTCACCCAGCAGATGTGATCATCAATGTTGTCGACGCTAACTGTCTAGAACGAAGCTTATATATGACATTACAGCTGCGTGAGTTGGGTCGCCCAATGATCGTTGTGTTGAACAAAATGGATGTATTAAAGCGCGAACGTCAGGTGATTAACCTTAAAGCACTAGAGAAAGAGCTAGGTTGCCCAGTTCTAAGCTTGTCTGCAAACGATAAAGGTCAAGTGGTTCGCTTTAAAGAGCGTCTGCATAAACTGCTTGTTCAAGGTGTGAGCCTTGACCCTATCTCTATTGATTACGATGCCGCGTTAGAAGCTCTTATCCCTTCTGTTGAGTCACAATTTGATGATGCTGACGTATCTCACCGAGCGCTAGCGATTCGTGCTTTAGAAAATGATTACTTGGTATTGAATGGTTTAGCCCCACAAACTCGCACTCAAATTGATAGCGTGCGTCTTGGTGCCGATTTCGATATTGACCTTGCTGTTGCTGACGCTAAATACACTTTCTTACATGACCTTTGTAAACGTGTTCGTCGCAGCGAAGGCAAACTAAGCCGTAACTTTACAGAGAAAGCAGACCAATTCATTTTGAACAAATGGGTCGGTATTCCTTTCTTCTTCGTTATCATGTACCTAATGTTCATGTTCTCTATCAATATCGGTAGTGCGTTTATCGACTTCTTCGATATTGGTGTTGGAGCAATATTAGTTGATGGTGGACACCACTTATTAGATGGCCATTTACCAGTTTGGTTAGTCACTGTACTTGCTGATGGTATTGGCGGCGGTATCCAAACGGTTGCGACCTTTATTCCTGTTATCGCAGCGCTTTACCTATTCTTAGCGGTACTAGAAAGCTCAGGCTACATGGCTCGTGCTGCATTTGTACTTGATAAAGTGATGCAGAAGATTGGTTTACCGGGTAAAGCATTTGTCCCACTTGTACTGGGCTTTGGTTGTAACGTGCCTTCAATCATGGCAACTCGTACTCTTGACCAAGAGCGCGAACGTAAACTAGCAGCATCAATGGCGCCGTTTATGTCATGTGGTGCTCGTTTACCGGTATACGCACTGTTCGCGGCGGCGTTCTTCCCAGGTGCAGGACAAAACGTAGTATTCGCTCTGTACATCATGGGTATCGTTGCTTCTGTATTTACGGGTTTGTTCCTGAAAAACACGATCTACCCAGGTAGCAGTGATAGCTTAGTGATGGAAATGCCAGATTACGAATTGCCGACAGTGCAAAACGTAATGTTGAAAACTTGGCAGAAGCTGAAGCGTTTCGTACTTGGTGCAGGTAAAACAATCGTGATGGTTGTGGCTATTCTTAGCTTCCTAAACTCTCTAGGTATGGACGGCAGCTTTGGTAACGAAGATAGCGAAAACTCAGTACTGTCTAGAGCAGCTCAAGTTGTAACACCTGTATTCCAACCAATTGGTATTACTGAAGAGAACTGGCCTGCAACGGTTGGTATCATCACAGGTATTTTCGCTAAAGAAGCCGTTGTTGGTACATTAAATAGCCTATATACAACGCCTTCTGATGAAGAAGCAGCTGAGTTTGACTTAGCAGCAAGCCTGCAAGAAGCGGTAATGACGATCCCTGAAAACCTAGCCGGATTGAGCTACTCAGATCCATTAGGTATTGAAGTTGGCGACTTGTCTGACTCTAATTCTGTAGCAGCTGACCAAGAAGTCGATACCTCTATCTTTGGTAACTTGAAAGACAAGTTTGTATCTGGTCATGCGGCATTCGCTTACTTGATTCTTATCCTGCTTTACACGCCTTGTGTGGCCGCGATGGGTGCTTATGTTCGTGAATTTGGTCAGACGTTTGCACGCTTCATCGCGGTTTGGACGATGGCTCTTGGTTACTTTGGTGCGACTTTCTACTACCAAGCGGCAAACTTTGCTGCGCATCCTGTGACAAGTGCAGTATGGATGGTGGCGATTGCTGGTGGTTTTGTGGTGACGTATCGCGTCTTCAAGAAAGTGGGCAGTAAGCAGAAAGCACTAGAGGTGCAAGTAGTATGATTTTAACTGAACTTCATCAATACATTGATAGCCACGGCGTTGCGGCTCGTAAAGAGCTCGCTGCAAAGTTTGGCATGAGTGAAGATGGCGTCGATGCGATGCTGAGTGTTTGGGTCAAGAAAGGGAAAGTTTCTCGCTTGGTCGATACGAATAAGCATGGTCATACAACGCGTATTCGCTACACCATCAGCAAGCAAGATGGTTTGTCGCTTAACGTGATGATGTAGTTCGGTCTTCAGACTCTCGTTGAAAAAGGCGAGATTAGAAAATGACAAAGCCGCTTATCTAAGATGAGCGGCTTTTTGTTATGTGTCTTTTCTGAAGTGTTTTGCTTTAAAGCTCAATGAGATGAACTCGAATTATGCTTTCTTGAAGATAGAGCTCAGTGACAGAACGTTTTGGATACGAGTCAGGATAGCGGCTTGATCTTCTTCACTGCGCTGTTCGCCTTTTGTATTACCCCATACTGGGCCGGGCCAAGCAATGTCGTCTTTGAAGCGTGCAATATGGTGGATGTGCAGTTGTGGCACCATATTACCCAGCGCACCAAGGTTCAATTTGTCTGGTTGGAACGTTGCTTCTAATGCTTGGCTTACCGCCTGAGATTCATGTAGGAACTGCTGTTGCTCTTTCATTGGTAAGTGGTGCAACTCTTTTAGGTTGGCACGTTTTGGTACCAAGATAACCCAAGGCACTGCGTTATCTTTGTGTAGCAGGGCTAAGCTCAGTGGAAATTCGCCGATAAGTGTGGTGTCTTTCGCAAGTTGCGGGTGAAGTTCGAAGCTCATGATCTTTCCAATTAATTGTTTTACATGAGTATAAGGTCGGAGTTTGAATGTGGCTAGGGCTTACGTTCTCAATAAGCAGATTCCCTATCACGTTCGTCCCTCACTGTAGGGAATGATGGCGAGAAGAGGGATAACGATTTGGTGTGGTTTGATGGCGCATCATTGATGTTGTCTTGGATTCACTACACCTATTCTCGTCATCTCCTAGAGCGACGAATGAGCGTAATAGGAGATCTCTTGCTGTGTAGGTTAGCTAATCGCTTAAATAATCGAGTAAACAAACCTCCAGACAAAAAAAGGTTGACGCTTTCACGTCAACCTTTCTAATTTTCTCGAATCTCGAATCTCG
>NZ_JBFRJZ010000031.1:70266-93840 GCF_041469125.1 Vibrio sp. 10N.286.51.E5
CGAATCTCGAATCTCGAATCGCTTACATGCGCTCTAGAGTGTCGATACCTAGAAGCGATAGACCTTGCTTGATCGTCTTCGCTGTTAGTGCAGCAAGCTTCAGACGGCTCTGCTTAACAGCTTCGTCTTCAGCAACTAGGATAGGGCACGCTTCGTAGAAGCTAGAGAATTGACCAGCTAGTTCGAACAGGTAGCTACACATGATGTGTGGTTGACCTTCACGAGCAACAGACTGTACTGCTTCTTCAAACTGTAGAAGTTTCGCGATAAGCGCTTTCTCTTTCTCTTCAGTGATTTTGATTTCACCTTCAAGCGAGTCCATAGAAATGCCAGCTTTAGCAAATACAGAAGCAACACGAGTGTATGCGTACTGCATGTATGGTGCTGTGTTGCCTTCGAATGCAAGCATGTTGTCCCAATCGAACACGTAGTCAGTAGTGCGGTGCTTAGAAAGGTCTGCGTACTTAACCGCTGCCATAGCAACAGTGTTCGCGATCGCTTTCTTCTCGTCTTCTGCTAGTTCTGGGTTCTTAGATTCGATTAGCTGCGCTGCACGAACTTCGGCTTCATCAAGAAGATCAGCAAGACGAACAGTACCGCCTGCACGAGTCTTGAATGGTTTACCGTCTTTACCTAGCATCATGCCGAATGCGTGGTGCTCAAGAGAAACAGATTCTGGGATGTAACCTGCTTTACGAACGATAGTCCAAGCTTGCATTAGGTGTTGGTGCTGACGTGAGTCGATGAAGTAAAGTACGCGGTCTGCGCCTAGTTCTTCAAAACGGTATTTTGCACAAGCGATATCAGTGGTTGTGTAAAGGAAGCCGCCGTCACGTTTCTGGATGATAACGCCCATTGGGTCGCCATCTTTGTTTTTGTATTCGTCTAGGAATACAACCTGTGCGCCGTCATCTTCTTTTGCAAGACCTTGCTCTTTTAGGTCAGCAACGATAGTTGGAAGCATGTGGTTGTACATGCTTTCGCCCATTACGTCATCACGCGTTAGAGACACGTTTAGGCGATCGTAGTTGCGTTGGTTTTGAATCATTGTTACGTCAACAAGCTTCTTCCACATCTCTGCGCAGAACTCGTCGCCGCTTTGTAGTTTAACAACGTAGCCACGTGCTTTAACTGCGAACTCTTCGTCTTCATCGTAAAGCTTTTTAGATTCACGGTAGAAGCCTTCAAGGTCAGCAAGTTCCATTGAAACTTCGCCAGACTCAGCCTGAACGCGCTCAAGGTTTGCGATAAGCATACCAAATTGAGTACCCCAGTCACCGATGTGGTTAGCACGGATAACGTTGTGGCCTAGGAACTCAAGAGTACGAACGACCGCATCACCGATGATGGTTGAACGTAGGTGACCAACGTGCATCTCTTTCGCAACGTTTGGTGCAGAGTAATCCGCAACAATTGTTTGTGTTTCTGCTACTGCAACACCAAGGCGAGAATCAGCCAATGCTGCGTCTGCTTGTTGTGCTAGGAAAGCTTCATCTAGGAAGATGTTAAGGAAACCTGGGCCTGCGATTTCTACTTTAGAAGCGATACCGTCTAGGTTTAGAACGTCCAATACTTTTTGAGCAAACTCTCGAGGATTAGTGCCTAGTCGCTTAGCAACGCCCATAACGCCGTTTGCTTGGTAGTCACCAAATTGTGGTTTTGCAGATTGGCGAACAGCCGCAGGAGAGCCTGCAGGTGCGCCTGCGGCTTCTAGAGCCTGAGATACTTTGTCATTAATAAGTGCTTGGATATTCACACGCGTTTCCTTCAATTCAAGGATGATAAGAGTGGCCGTTATTTCGAGGTCATTAAATTGGTTAATTATGCATCTAGTTAACGATTTAATGCCGAAATGAACAACAGACACTGTTTAAGTTCACAAAAATGGCGTTAATCATACCAATTTTGTGGGGGTTCTTATAGGTCGAATTGATAGAAAATTAACATTTCCTGAGTGGTTTTTGACAATCGACTTTTAGCAAGACGCGTTTGCATGTTTAAGGAGCGAAAAGAACATAGTTATTGAGTGTTTTTTGTAAAAGCAACGCTTGTTGCAAAAGGCAAAACTGATAACATGCAGCCATTATTTGGAGAACACAGACAATGATGATGAGCCTGAAGCAAGCTGAACTAGAACCACAACAAATGATCGCCCGCCTTGATACTTTTATGGCAAAAATCGAGAGCCTAGGAAATACATTAGGTTTGGATTTAAGCTTTGCTCAAGCGGATCATATTGCGCTGCGAATCAATGACACTGAGCTAGCGAAATCTGCCCATCAAGCGTGGTCTGAGTACGGCTCTATGATTTCTGAGGCGATGATTAATGGTCGTCCAATTGTGGTGTTGGCTTTCGATGAACCCTTGCAAAGCCTTGGCTGGAAAATTGAATGTTTGGAGCTGCCATATCCAGCAGAAGGTAAGATTTACCCAAGCCAAGATTGGGAACATGTAGAGTTTGTGATTCCTTCTCATGCCCAAACAGCTGATGAGTATCTAGCGGATCTTAAAGAAACTTACCCGCAGTTCGCTGCTAACTTTGAAACGCTGGGTGAGCAAGGCGTTAAGATCAAACTCTCTAGCCCGAAAGGCGAGGGTGAACGCTTGAATAACCCAACAGTGGCTTTTAAACATCAAGGGATTTGCATCAAGCTGCATCCACACTCTTTGAAGAAGATTGTGGAATCAGAACAGGCTTAATTTGAATAGAGAGTTGCTAGGAAAGAGATTCCTGATCTCGCCTTGGCTCGTCGGAATGACGGGGTGTTTGATGAAATTTTCCAGAGTCTATCTGGATAGTGACAGACTGAGCGTTCGAGAGCGTATGTTAGAGCCTATAGCTCGAAGGTTCATCACCGAGTTCGTCATTCCCGATAGCGACGAAGGAGCGTAGTCGGGAATCTCTCAAAGCGAGTCTGATCATCAGATACAAAAAACGCGCGATGGGCTTTCCCTATTGCGCGTTTTTTATTGGGTTCTAACTGGAAGTCTTACCGGAAATCGAATATCCGATTTACAGAATTACAGTCTTGTTGCCGTAAACAAACACATGATCATTGATCACCTTGTTTAACGCCTTACTTAATACATTCTTCTCTACGTCACGACCGGCTTGTGCCATGTCTTTCGCGCTGAAGTTGTGATCCACAGGGATAACATCTTGCTTGATGATTGGACCTTCATCCAAATCATTCGTCACAAAGTGTGCCGTTGCGCCAATGATCTTCACGCCGCGCTCATACGCTTGTTGGTATGGCTTCGCGCCAATAAATGCTGGCAAGAAGCTGTGGTGGATATTGATGATCTTGTGGTGGTATTTTTCAACAAAACCTGGTGTCAGCACTCGCATGTACTTAGCCAAAACAAGGTAATCCGCCTCGTACTGGTCAATCACTTCTAGCATCTTCTTCTCATGTTCTTCACGGTTTAGCCCTTCGTGAGAAACATGGTGGTAAGGGATGTCAAAACGCTCGGTTAGGCTTTGTAGAATGTCGTAGTTACCGACAACGGCCGCAATTTCAACGTCTAAGCTGCCATCGAAGTTCTTCATTAGAATGTCGCCAAGGCAGTGTGCTTCCTTGGTCACGAGTATCACAACACGCTTGCGAGACGAATCAACAAGCTTACGTTTCGTATTTGGTGGCAGGGCTTGGTCTAAATCGGCAAGCAAGGTTTCATCATTGAAATAGCCTTCCAGCTCGGTGCGCATAAAGAAGTGGCCACTTGTGTTATCTACGAACTCATTGTTGTGAATAATATTGAGTTGGTGCTTATAACAAATATTGGTGATCTTAGAGATGAGGCCCGGGGCATCAGTACAATGTGTTAGTAAAGTTTTTCTTTCCATTTGCATCTTACTTCCATGAAATGTTGCACTTATTATATGAAATAGGGATTCTTCAAATTTAATGCAGGCCGTCGAACGGTGAACTGAGCCGCAATATCACCGTTATAATTAATCTATTATCAAGTTGGTTTCAACAAATTCTGCTGCTGATTTATCGCTTTGATAAATTGTTTGATATAGAAATATCAGTTTTTAGATAGAAAAACAGGCAGAAGCTTCATTTTTAAAAGTTTTGACCGTAGTACGCATTTGAACTTTAACCGAGGCATTTACGCCTTGGCCAAAAATAGAGGTGATACTTATGGATAAAGAGTTACTAGCCAAAAAACTGTACTGCAAGCGAGTGAATTCATTGGCGAGAGGTACCGAATTAGATGGTCATGTTCTAGATGAAATGTGGGAAAGTAAGACCTCACCAACCGATGCAGCGAAAGCCATACAGCCTGGTGATAACCATTTTGAAGGTGCTCCTTGGCTATCACGTTATCTCAGTCGAAAATAAAAACGATTCTCTAATTCCTACTTCTTCAATTCTTACCTTCAAGGTAACTTAAGCCACGTCAAGCCAAACCAAACACCTCCGGTGCGAAGTCATTCTTGATTCGCGCCGGCTCACTAAACCTGCCATAATTCTCCTTCTCTTTTTCTAAACTTCGTACTCTATGATATCTAAAACGTTTTCTGCTGATGGCGCTCTGGGCAAAGCTATCCCTGGGTTTCAACCAAGACAAGCTCAGTTAGACATGGCTGAAGCGGTTTCACAAGCTATTGAAAATCAAAGCCAGTTGGTTGTTGAGGCTGGAACAGGTACTGGTAAGACGTTTGCTTACCTAGTGCCTGCGCTGCTTAGTGGCAAGAAAACCATCATTAGTACGGGGTCTAAAAACCTTCAAGAACAGCTGTTTCACCGAGATTTACCCTTGATGGTCGATGCGCTTGGCTTTTATGGTCAAGTTGCGTTGCTCAAAGGACGTTCAAACTATTTGTGTTTGGACAGACTCAGCCGCCAAATGATCGAGAGTCATGGTGCTCATACCGATCCAACGCTGCTGGCTCAGTTAGTCAAAGTTCGTAGTTGGTCGTCATCCACTCAAACGGGTGATTTAGGCGATTGTGATGATATCGCTGAAGACAGCCCGGTTATTCCAACCATTACCTCGACCAATGATAATTGCTTGGGTAAAGAGTGCCCAAGCTATACCGATTGCTTTGTGCTTAAAGCGCGTAAAAAAGCGATGGATTCCGATGTGGTGGTCGTAAACCACCACCTTTTCCTAGCTGATTTGGCGATCAAAGAAACCGGATTTGGCGAATTGATACCTGAAGCTGACGTGTTTATTTTCGATGAAGCACATCAACTTCCTGACATCGCCAGCCAGTACTTCGGACAATCGGTTTCCAGTCGACAGATCCAAGAGTTAGCCAAAGACATTGAAATTGCTTACCGAACTGAAGCCAAAGACATGCGTCAGCTACAGAAAGTAGGGGATAGGCTCGTTCAATCGTCAGCCGATCTGCGTATTGTGCTTGGTGATACCGGCTTTCGTGGTAACTGGCGCGAAGCTTTGAAATCCGAGTCGATTGCACGCGAGTTAGTTCGTTTGCAAGATGCTCTGCAACTTGCTGTTGATGTATTGAAGTTAGCACTTGGGCGAAGCCAGTTGTTAGATACCGCTTTCGAACGCGCAAATATGATTAAGTCGCGTATCGAACGTGTGTGCGATGTGTCGATCACTGGCTATTCGTATTGGTATGACACTACACCGCGCCACTTTGCTCTGCATATCACACCGCTTTCTGTCGCCGATAAATTCCACGAACAGATTGAGCTGAAGCCGGGCGCATGGGTGTTTACCTCAGCAACCTTGGCGGTGTCGGATGATTTCGAACACTTTACTTCTCGATTAGGGTTAAAACCGTCGGCACAGTTTTCACTGCCGAGCCCGTTTGATTATCCGAATCAAGCGCGCTTGTGTGTGCCTCGTTATCTTCCAGAACCGAATAGCCCCGGTCTCGCGGATAAGCTAGTAAGAATGCTGACTCCTGTGATTGAGCAAAACCAAGGCCGCTGTTTCTTCTTGTGTACTTCACACAGCATGATGAAAGAGTTGGGGGAGCGATTCCGTGAAACCCTCTCGGTTCCCGTTCTATTGCAAGGTGAGACAAGTAAGCAAAAAACCTTAGCCGAATTCATGGAATTAGGTAACGCATTGCTGGTGGCTACAGGTGCTTTCTGGGAGGGGATAGATGTTAGGGGCGACGCATTAAGCTGTGTTATCATCGATAAATTGCCCTTTACAGCCCCTGATGACCCTTTACTTAAGGCTCGAATCGAGGACTGTAAGCTAAAAGGGGGTGATCCTTTTGCACAAGTACAGTTACCAGACGCAGTGATTACCTTGAAACAAGGTGTTGGCCGATTAATACGTGATAAACGTGATAATGGCGCTTTAATTATTTGCGATAACCGCTTGGTGACCCGCGATTACGGTGGTGTGTTTTTGGCGAGTTTACCGCCTATCCCACGTACCCGTGACTTAGGGATCATTAAAGAATTCTTAGCTAAAGACCATTCAACCGCTGCTGAGTAATTGGCATTGTTGAGCTTAGCCATTATTTTTAGATTAGATAACGAATATTTGAGACACGAATGAGCGCGAAAATTCTTGCAGTAGATACCGCAACTGAAAACTGTTCAGTTGCACTAGTAATGGGTGACCAGGTGTTCGCACGTAGCGAAGAGGCTCCTCGAGACCATACGAAAAAAATTCTACCTATGGTTGATGAAGTACTGAAAGAAGCGAACATCGCTTTAACCGATATCGACGCAATCGCGTTTGGCCAAGGCCCAGGCAGCTTCACGGGTGTACGTATTGGTATTGGTATTGCTCAAGGCTTAGCTTTTGGTGCTGATTTACCGATGATCGGTGTATCTACACTGGCAGCGATGGCGCAAGGCAGCTACCGTAAATTTGGTGAAACTCACGTAGCTACAGCGATTGATGCTCGCATGAGTGAAGTATACTGGGCTCGTTACAGCCGTGAAGATGATGGTCGTTGGACTGCGGTTGATGCGGAATGTGTTACGCCTCCAAGCGAATTAGCTGCGCAGCTTGAAGCGGATTCTGAGACATGGGCAAAAGTCGGCACCGGTTGGGAAGCGTATGCAGAGCACATGGACACACTAGCGATTAACACCAAAGCGTGTGAAGTCCTGTTTCCAGAAGCTCAAGATATGGCGTTCCTTGCTCAATTTGCTTACGCAGAAGGTAAAGCGGTTGCAGCAGAAGAGTCTGAGCCTGTTTATCTTCGTGATAAAGTGACGTGGAAAAAACTGCCAGGTCGAGAGTAAGTACGTATTATTTTGGCTTTGCATTCACTTTGCAGAGCCAAAATAAAAACAGATACACAATCATTAACATCAGGTAATAAACTCTTTAAGCATGGTTTCACTAAACGGCTTACCTCCTTCTTCGATAGGCAATACATCCAAAACCAATCGAACCAACAAAAAGAACGAGGTAAAAAAAGGCGATGCAAAAACCTCAGTTGGTCAGCCAACTAAGGTCGCGAATGCTGTCTCGCATTCGATTCGCCAAGTCAAAGAATCTGAGATCCACAAAGCTCAGGTTCAATATGATCTTCCAGAAGGGCGTGGACGACGTGCGATGGAGGAGTATATGGACGTGATGAATCAAGCTAAAAAAGAGGAACTTGCGAAGCTTATTGGGGTCGATATTTATATCTAGCTTTGTGCTTTCATTTATCCTTTTCTAAGGACCAGCATTATGTTTTCTCTCATTTCTAAATCTCGCTTATTTTTCCTTGTCGCCTTCTCTTCGATGGTGATGGGTTGCTCATCTCTACCAGAAGAACTTAATGCAAACTCTGAACAGGTGGTAACTGACTACCAAGAGTGGGTAAACACGGTGCCAGACGCTGGTGATGTTCGCTTAGGTGGTGTGATAGCTAAAGTCACTAACTTACAAGATAAGACTCGTGTTGAAGTGGTTAACTTGCCGATCTCAAGCAACGGTAAGCCAGATATTGATGCCGAGCCAAAAGGGCGTTTTGTTGGTTACATTGATGGTTATGTAGAACCTTTGAGCTTTGCTGAAGGCCGTTTAGTCACCTTGGTTGGAACATCAAGTGGTACTGAAGATGGCACCGTTGGTGATTACCCTTATACCTTCCCAGTAATGAATGTCTACAACCAACGTTTATGGCAGATTACTGAGCGAGTGGTCATCAACGACTTTGCGCCAACCTATTACTCTTGCCGCAGTTTGCATTGTCGCAGCTTTCAAACCATGCCTAAGTCAGGCCGTGTGATTCAAGATGTGGAATAGTTGAACCTGAAATCGACACACTAAACGATAGGGACACCATACAATCAATGATTGAAAAGTCATATTCCCTTGCGAGCGGGACGCTTGCAACACAACAGATTGGCAACTCAAAAACGACCGCAACGACGGTCGTTTTTATTCATGGTTGGCTAGATAATTCTGCAAGTTTCACTCAGGTTATGCCGCAAATAGCCAAGCTTTCTCCAGATACTCACCTCGTTGCTATCGATCTCTTCGGACACGGTTTCTCGTCGCATAAACCGGGAAGTTATTACCCATTTCACGACTATATTGATGATTTGCATCAGTTGGTGACTAAATTATCGCCAAACAGACTGGTACTGGTAGGACATTCACTTGGTGCATTGATCGCAAGTTGCTATAGTGCCGCCTTTCCTGAAAAGGTGTCAGGATTAATTCAAATTGAAGGTCATGGACCTCTTTCAGAAGCTCCCCACGAAACAGTCTCTCGTTTGAGAGATGGGGTACTCAGTCGTCTTCGACAGCGAAGAAAGCCTTCACGTCCTCTGGCAAGTCTTGAGGATGCTATTAAGCTGAGAGCTCACGCCAATCAAATCAAAGCAGAACTCATTGCTCCTATTGTTGAACGAGGAATCGTTGAGCTAAGTAATGTTGATCGGACTGTTGTTACTCAAGCTGCTTTTGAACAAGCAATTGTAGATCAAGTTGCTCTTAGTCAAGCAACTGTAGCTCAAGGTAGTGCCGAGTTTGATAACTCTTGGCAATGGCGATGCGACCCTAACCTAAAATGTGACTCGTTATATCGAATGTCACAAGCGCATGCTGAAGCGATCATGGCGGCTATTGAATGCCCTCAATTAATAGTTTTAGGAAATGATGGATTCCGACATTTGCAGCATAATCGCTACAAATCAGTGCATAGTCCTCTGCATATAGAGACTGTTCCTGGCGGACATCATTGCCATTTAGAGAGCCCAGAGCTAGTTTCAGAGCTAATTCTTGGTGTAGTTAACAAAATTTAAACAAGTGTTTGAGCCTTTTAGTGCTCATGCACTAAAGCTGTGCTGTAATACCGCAATGATAAAAAGCGGCGAAGCAGTCGTCAGCTGATAAACGAGGAGTAACATAGTGGACAAACCTTGGCTTTCACGTTATCCAAGTGACGTACCAGAGACGATCAACCCAGATCAGTACCCATCTCTTATTGAAATGTTCGAACAGTCAGTACAGAAGTACGCAGACCAACCAGCATTCGAGAACATGGGGTCTATCATGACATTCCGTAAGCTTGAAGAGCGCAGTCGTGCTTTTGCTGCTTACCTGCAGAATGATCTAAAACTGAAGAAAGGCGATCGTGTCGCGCTGATGATGCCAAACCTGCTGCAATACCCAATTGCACTCTTTGGTGTACTGCGTGCAGGTATGATTGCAGTGAACGTCAACCCACTGTACACGCCTCGTGAACTTGAACATCAATTGAATGACTCTGGCGCAAAGGCGATTGTTATCGTTTCTAACTTTGCGAGCACGCTAGAAAAAGTCGTTGATAAAACTCCGGTTAAACACGTTGTGCTAACCAGCTTGGGGCAAATGCTGCCACGAGCGAAAGGTACGATTGTCGACTTCGTAGTGAAATACGTAAAAGGCATGGTGCCTAAGTATGATCTGCCGGGTGCTATCTCATTCAGAAAAGCGCTGCACAAAGGTCGTCGTCTTCAATATGTGAAACCGTTCATGGCGGGTGATGACATCGCGTTCCTACAGTACACTGGTGGTACAACAGGTGTAGCGAAGGGCGCAATCCTAACGCACCGCAATATGATTGCGAACGTACTTCAAGCGAAAGGGGCTTACGGTCCTGTTCTGCAAGAAGGCCGCGAGTTGGTTGTAACGGCATTACCGCTTTACCACGTATTTGCACTGACGGTGAACTGCTTACTGTTTGTTGAGATGGGTGGTCGTAACCTTCTAATTACTAACCCTCGTGACATTCCTGGCTTTATTAAAGAGCTGCAAAAGGTTCCGTTTACCGCAATTACCGGCGTAAACACCTTGTTTAATGCGCTAGTTAATAACGAAGATTTCCACGAGTTGGATTTCAGTAACCTACGCCTATCTGTTGGCGGCGGCATGGCGGTTCAACGCGCTGTTGCTGAGCAATGGAAGAAAGCGACAGGCATTCACCTATTGGAAGGCTATGGCTTAACTGAGTGTTCACCACTGGTAACGGGTAACCCATACGACCTGAAAGACTACACAGGTGCTATCGGCCTACCAGTACCATCGACAGAAGTTCGTATTGTTGATGATGAAGGTAAGGTTATTGCTAATGACCAAGTAGGCGAGCTACAAGTTCGTGGCCCTCAAGTGATGCAAGGTTACTGGCAGCGCCCTGAAGCGACCAAAGAAGTGATCGATCAAGACGGTTGGTTATCGACAGGTGACATCGTTAAGTTTGATGACGAAGGCTTGTTGTACATCGTTGACCGTAAGAAGGACATGATTCTTGTATCAGGCTTCAACGTCTACCCGAACGAGATTGAAGACGTTGTGGCTCTGCATGGTAAAGTGCTTGAAGTAGCAGCTATCGGTCAACCTCATGAAGTGTCTGGTGAATTGGTTAAGATCTACGTTGTGAAGCGTGACCCTAGCCTGACCAAAGAAGACATTATCGCGCATTGTCGTGAGCACTTGACGGGCTACAAGATCCCTAAATTAGTCGAGTTCAGAGATGATCTTCCAAAGACTAACGTAGGTAAGATCTTACGCCGCGTACTGCGTGAAGAAAACGATGCAGAACTTGCGAAACGCGCTAGCGAATAATTAGCCCGTTTACGCGAAAGTACTGCACCATAACCATTGAGGCGCTTAATCTAAGCGAGCGCTGAAAAATGGTGTTAGAATGCCGACAGTTAATGTCGGCATTTTTGTATCCGGCGATCAAATAGAAACCTGTGAGAGTTTTTGTGGATTATCAAATCATTACCCAATTGAAAGACCTTGAGCGAGTTTGCCAACAAGCACGTGAAGCCGATGTCGTTATGCTTGATACGGAGTTTGTTCGTACAAGAACCTATTACCCTCAATTAGGCTTAATTCAGTTATTTGATGGTGAAACGCTGTCACTGATTGACCCTATTGCTCTTGGTGAAATGACACCATTTGTTGGATTGTTGAAAGACGCTTCTGTTCTGAAAGTGCTGCACGCTTGCGGTGAAGATTTGGAAGTGTTCCAAAACGCATTTGGCTGCACACCAACCCCAATGGTTGATACACAGATCATGGCAGCTTTCTTAGGTCATGGTTTATCAACGGGCTTTGCTGCTCTGGTTTCAGAGTTTGTCGGTGTCGATCTCGATAAAAGTGAATCTCGTACCGACTGGCTGGCGCGTCCGCTTTCTCAAAAGCAATTGGACTACGCAGCGGCAGACGTGCATTACCTAATGCCAATGTACAACAAGCTTCTAGAAAAAGTGATGGAAGCTGGCTGGTGGGAAGCGGCTCAGCAAGAGTCTGATTTACAAGTTGCCAAGCGCATTCGTAAAGTAAACCCAGATACAGCCTACCTTGATATTAAAGGGGCGTGGCAGCTTAAACCTAAGCAATTAGCGATCTTACGACCTCTAGCAACTTGGCGTCTAAAAGAAGCAATCAAGCGCGATTTAGCGCTGAACTTTGTCTTCAAAGAACAAGACCTATGGGCTGTGGCGCGTTTTGCGATGAAAGATCCCAAGCACATGGAGCAAGAGGGTTTTGATTACCGTTCTGTGCGTCGCCATGGTGCGAAGATCAGCTCAATCGTAAAGTTAGCGGAACATACACCAGAAGAAGAGTACCCAGCACCAGTAGAACGTCTAATGGACTTCCCTGGCTACAAGCAACTCTTCAAAGTGCTGAAAGATGAAGTGAAAACAGCATCACAACACAGTGGTTTGGCGACGGAATTCTTGGCATCGAAGAAGCAACTTAACCAAATGTTAAGCTGGGTGTGGAAGCACGATCGTAACCCAGAAAAGCTGCCTGATGTTATGCAAGGCTGGCGTTTAGATGTGGTTGGCGAAAAGCTGAGTAAAGCGATCAAATAACCGCTTGCTGCTTTAAAGCCTAACTTAGTTACAGTTATAAACTGCACATACAAAAAAGAGAGCCTAGGCTCTCTTTTTTATTCAATCAATACAAGCAAGTGTATTACCTGCCAATCTTGTTCAGAAAGATTATCGATCTTCTTCTGGAAGCTTAACATTCAACTCTAACACTGAGATGTCGTCATCTTTGTGTTCAAAAGTCAGATCAACCATTGATGGATCGACCTCAACGTACTTGGCAATACACTTCAAGATGTCTTCTTTTAGTTGCGGCAGGTAAGACGGCGCTGGGTCGTCATGGCTGCGTCGTTCGGCAACAATGATCTGCAAACGTTCTTTGGCTAGGTTTGCGGTTGTCTTTTTCTGTGGTCTAAAAAACTCTAATAATGACATTGTGCATTAGCCCCCGAACAGTCGTTTGAAGATGCCTTTCTTCTGTTCCGTTAAGAAGCGGAAGTCAACTTGGCTACCCAGTAGTCGCTCTACAGTATCATTGTAAGCCATACCTGCGTCGGTTGCTTCGTCAAAGATAACTGGAACACCCTTGTTCGATGCGTTCAGTACCGCTTGGCTCTCTGGAATTACACCCAGTAGAGAGATGTGCAGGATTTCTTCAACGTCTTCAACACTGAGCATCTCACCTTGAGTTACACGTGCTGGGTTGTAGCGAGTCAATAGAAGGTGTGTTTTCACTGGCTCTAAGCCGTCTTCAGAACGACGAGATTTAGAGTCAAGAATACCTAGAATACGGTCTGAATCGCGTACTGAAGAGACTTCTGGGTTGGTGGTTACAATCGCTTCATCAGCGAAGTACAACGCCATAAGAGCGCCTTGTTCGATACCCGCAGGAGAATCACAGATGATGAAATCAAAGCCCATTTCATCCAGTTCATCAAATACACGACGAACACCATCTTTTGTTAGTGCGTCTTTATCACGAGTTTGAGAAGCAGGAAGAATGAACAGGTTCTCTGTGCGCTTGTCTTTGATCATCGCTTGGTTCAGCGTCGCTTCACCATTGATAACATTAACGAAGTCGTACACAACACGACGCTCACAACCCATGATTAAATCTAGGTTACGCAGACCGATATCAAAGTCGATAACTGCGGTTTTCTTTCCTTTTAAAGCCAGACCCGAGGCAATAGCTGCACTGGAGGTCGTTTTGCCTACCCCGCCTTTACCTGACGTTACAACGATAATGCGTGCCATTCTGTTTTCCTTTTATTTCTCTTATATTGCGAGGACATCAACGTGTAATACATCGTTTGCCATACTGAACATGGTTTTCTTCTGCCAGTACTCGCTTTCAATTTGATCGCTGAGCCAGTAATTTCCAGCAATGGAAACCAGCTCGGCTTGTAAGTCATTACAAATTATTTTTGCTTCAGTTTGACCACTTGCACCTGCAATCGCACGGCCGCGTAAAGTGCCATGAATATGGATGCTGCCATCGGCAATCACTTCCGCGCCTGCACTCACATGGCTGAGTATCAATAGATCGCCATCTTTCGCATAAACCTGCTGACCAGAACGAATAGGGGTTCTAATCACTTTGATTGGTGCCATTTTCGCTGGAGCTTGAGATGGCGACTTGCTTGCCGTCATCACTGCAAAACCGGCTTCTTTAGCGAGGTTTTGCATTCGCTTATCAGAACAGCCTGCCACACCAACCGGGATCATGCCCGCTTGAGATATACCATTTTTAAGTTGCACAAAATCGATATCGCCCGCGACTTTACTGATGTTGATAACAACAGGTGCGGCAGCGAAAAACGTAGGTGCTTGGTCTACTTTCTCTTGAAGAAAAGAGACTGCATTTTCGACTTGATCATCGGATAAGTGCAAAACAGATAGCGTAAAGCTGCTACCTTTTAGATCTGGGTTACTAGACATCGAAAAACTACAGGACCTCAATAGCGGATTAGTACAATTTCTTTATCAATAAAATAAAGGGCATTGCCTGAAACTAGGTTTATCATGTTATATTCCCAAACCAAGCACAGCAAGTAATCTTGTTGTCAAATGGACGTTTTGTTCCCAATATTTCCCTAACATAAACTATTGATCTCGCAAGTGAGAGTTTTGTAGTCATAATCAATTAAAAGGTTTGTCATGCTGTGTTCTATATATAAAAGCTCAAAGAAAGAAGGAACATACCTTTATATCCCTAAGAAGGATGATTTTTCACAAGTTCCTGACGCATTGATGCAAATGTTTGGTAAACCTAGTTTTGTAATGGTAATTAAAATGGATGGCCGTAAACTGGCTCAAGTAAACATCGAAAAAGTGAAAGAATCACTGAATACCGATGGTTTCTTTTTACAGGTTCCGCCACCACCAGTTAACGAACTTGAGCTTCATAAAGAGCGTAAAGCTCAACAGAAATCTCAAGACGAAGAGTGATAGCCACCTCAATTCAAGGAGGAGTGATCGTTGAGTAAATTTTCGAAAACCATATTGGCTGTGTCGGCATTACTATTGGGTAATAGCCTGACCATAAGTTCAGTACAAGCTGAAGAACTGAGCTTCGAGCAATATGTAGAAAAACTAAAACAACAAGGCCGTGAAGAAGGCATCTCTGAAGCGATCATTGATGAAGCCTTTGATGGTGTAACGTTTAAGCCAAGAGCGGTAAAAGCCGACAAAAACCAACCTGAGAAAAAACTGACTCTGGATGAATACATTCCACGAGCGGTTCCAGATTGGAAAGTGAAGCAAGCAAGGTCACTCTACAAGGAGCATTACACCGCGTTAAAGCGTATTGGTGATGAATATGGTGTTCAACCAAGATTCATTGTCGCGCTATGGGGCGTTGAGAGTAATTTTGGTAAGTTCACGGGCAATTACAGCGTTATCGACGCCCTAACGACCATGGCTTATGAAGGACGCCGAGAAGCTTTCTTCCGTAGCGAAGCGATGGCGGCATTGAAGATTCTTGATCAAGGCCATATTGCACCAAAAGAGATGAAAGGCTCTTGGGCTGGTGCGATGGGTCAACCTCAGTTTATGCCAAGCTCATTCTTAGCTTACGCCGCTGATGGCAGTGGTGATGGCAAGAAAGACATTTGGGGCACTGAAGAAGACGTATTTGCTTCGGCGGCCAATTATCTCAGCCAATCAGGGTGGGATGACAAATATACTTGGGGTCGTCAGGTTCATGTTCCGTCAACTGTGTCGATCGATTTACAAGGTCGAGACGAAGACAAAGCGAAATACTTAAAAGAGTGGTCTGAACTCGGTATTAAACGCTATGACGATCGCCCACTGCCAACACTTGATGAAGACATTAAAGCTTGGTTAATCATGCCGGATGATGAAACCGGACGTTCGTACCTCATTTATAACAACTACAATGTGTTAATGAAGTGGAATCGTTCTTACTACTTTGCTTTGGCAGTAAGCCACTTAGCCGACAGAATTAAGTTTGATTAACAGACCTAAGTCGCTTTGAATAGCATTTGGCCTATCATAGGCAGAACGAACTAAAGGACTCTTCGGAGTCCTTTTTGATTTTATATTTCAGAGATTTAATAAGGTGATCTTGTGCTAACAGATAGAGCTGCACAGATGGTGATATTCCATGCGCTGATCAAGCACGAAGGCTTTACCAGTGCTGCAAAAAGCTTGAACGTTTCGGTGTCTCATATCAGTAAGCAAGTCGCTTTGCTTGAAGACTCAATCGGCATCAAGTTGGTACAACGAACCACACGAAGCCTCACGCTGACTGAAGCGGGAGACGTGTTCTATCAACATTGTGAGCAGCTGTTTAACACGGTGAAAGCAGCTCAGATGGATATGGATAGCCAGCGCGATGATATCTCTGGAATACTACGCGTCGGTTTGTCGCAGTCATTTGGCACACTCCATATCATTCCGGCGATTGATCAACTCAGACAGCTTTATCCTCAGTTGAGAATCGAGGTCCACTTGTTCGACTATAAGGTGGACATGATTGAAGAGCGCTTGGATCTCTGGATCACCAACAATGAAGATTTGCCTGAAGGTTACATTGCGCAGCGATTAGCCGACAGTCAGTTTGTGGTGGCTGCGTCACCGGATTATCTGATTAAGGCTGGGACGCCACATGTACCTTCCGATTTGATTGACCATAACTGTCTTATCTATCGCAGCCGTGAACGAGATTACACATCGTGGGCGTTTGACAACGGGCAAGAAAACCTCAGCGTCAAAGTCGCGGGCGATTACTCAGTCGATTTGGCTGAGGCAGTACGAGACGCGGCAGTATCAGGGTGGGGCGTTGCTTATTTGGCGACTTACTTAGTGAAAGAAGAGTTTAGAACGGGCAAGCTCATTCAAGTATTGCCAGAGTGGAGAGCCAGTCAGCTGATGCCATTCTATGCCGTTTACCCGAGCCGAAAGAATATGCCGAAGAAGCTTTCGGCAGTGATTGAGTTCATTAAAGATCATATCGGGTCGCCGACGTATTGGGACAAAAACCTCAAAACTTGCGTTGAACTGCATCGCTAACTGTTTCCTAATCTATAAATATAATTTCCATATGGAAAAAGTACGCTTTTTAATCAAAGTTAATTATTAAAATTCAATAACTTAATTATACTCATAGTTAAATCGTGATTACCCCAACATCACATTAACAACCTCAGCTTGCCGCAAACGATTTCCTCTATAGAATGCGTCGCCTTTCCTACCTACAACTTTTAGGTTGACGCACATGGCTTCCCTACTTGGAATTATCACTATTTTAGTTGCCGCTTGGTTACTATCTACGGACAGAAAAAATATTCCACTAAGAACAGTCTCTTTGGCTTTCTTATTACAAATCTCATTCGCGCTATTGGTTCTGTATGTACCAATGGGTAAAGAAGCGTTGAATGCAGCCACAGGTGCGGTATCTAGCTTGATCAACTACGGTCAAGAGGGGATTAACTTCCTATTTGGTGGCCTAACGAATAACGGATTTGTTTTCGCGATTAACGTTCTAGGCATCATTATCTTTTTCTCTGCACTGATCTCTGGTTTGTACCACATCGGCTTTATGCCAAAGGTGATCAACCTTATCGGTGGCGCACTACAAAAGTTCTTGGGCACAGGTCGTGCGGAGTCACTGTCTGCGACTGCAAACATTTTCGTTGGCATGATTGAAGCTCCATTGGTGGTTAAGCCTTACTTGAAGCACATGACGGATTCACAACTGTTTGCCGTCATGGTGTGTGGTTTGGCTTCTGTAGCTGGTGGCACGCTAGTCGGTTATGCATCGCTTGGTGTTGATTTGAACTACCTGATCGCTGCGGCATTCATGTCTGCTCCTGCTGGTCTATTGATGGCCAAGATTTTGGTACCAGGTAGCGCAGATGACGCTCAAGAAAATATTGAGTCTGACGTTGAAATTCCACGAGCAACAAACGTAGTCGAGGCAATGGCAGATGGGGCTATGTCTGGACTTCGTATTGCCGTTGCAGTGGGTGCGACACTTTTGGCCTTTATCAGTGTGATAGCAATGCTGAATGGCTTGTTAGGTATTGTTGGTGGCTGGTTTGGCGTAAACCTAAGCTTCGAACTTATCCTAGGTTATGTGTTCGCGCCTGTTGCATGGCTGATCGGTGTGCCGTGGTCTGAGGCTGTGGTTGCAGGCTCGCTGATCGGTAACAAGATCGTTGTGAACGAGTTTGTGGCTTTCATCCAGTTAATGGACGTAAAAGACGCACTGAGTGAGCACTCAAAAGCGATCGTTACTTTCGCACTATGTGGTTTTGCCAACATCTCTACCATGGCAATTCTGATTGGCGGTTTGGGTAGCTTAGTTCCAGAGCGTCGCTCTTTCATCTCACATTACGGCTTTAAAGCAATTTGTGCGGGTGTGCTTGCCAACCTAATGAGCGCAGCGATTGCGGGCGTGGTGCTTTCTCTATAAGTAATTATTGGTGACTTATAAGCATTTTCTAACTGGGCCATAACCACCCAGTTAACTAATCATGGCTTTACTCCCCCTATAGTAAAGTGACTGATTAATCACAATAATATTCGGTTAGCGTGAAAAAGAGAGCCTATAGTGTAAGAACGTAGGCTTTCTTATTTCATTGAATAGTTTGTACCACAGGGTGTGGTGCAAACCTTTTAGGGGCACAAATGGATTTGTCGATTACTTCTTCTTTGGCGTTAATTGGACTCTTGTCTTTAGCTTGTCAGCAGCTCGGCTGGCGTTTACGTCTTCCCGCCATTCTCCCTCTCCTTATCGTTGGCCTATTGTTAGGTCCCGGCCTGAATATTCTAAATCCCGATGCCATTTTCGGTGATGTGCTGTTTCCTATGATCTCCTTAGGGGTTGCCATCATCTTGTTTGAAGGAGCATTGACCCTAAATTTCAAAGAAATCAGAGGCCATGGCCGGATGGTGACTCACCTCGTGAGTTTCGGCATGTTGATTACATGGGCGTGCATCGTGGTGGGGGCATACTACTTTGTGGACTTCAGTTGGCCGTTAGCCGCACTGTTTGGTGCATTAGTTGTGGTAACTGGCCCTACGGTAATCGTGCCCATGCTTCGCAGTATTCAGCCTAAATCTTCGTTAGGCAGTATCTTGCGATGGGAAGGGATAGTAATTGATCCGATTGGTGCTCTGTTTGCGGTTCTCGTCTACGAGTACATTGTTTCTTCTGCCGACCCTACCGGACACGTTCTGTCAGCTCTGGGCCTGACGTTAGTCATAGGTTTAGGCTTAGGGATCATCGGTGGCCATTTGATTGCCAAGATGCTGCAAGGGCATTGGGTACCGCACTATTTACGTAATGTGGCTGTGCTGACGCTAATGTTGGCGGCGTTCTCGTTTTCTAATGATCTGAGTGAAGAATCGGGTTTATTAACCGTGACCATCATGGGGATCTGGCTTGCCAACGTGAAGGGCTTGGATATCGAAGACATCATCGAATTCAAAGAAACCCTGACCGTGTTACTTATTTCTGCGTTGTTTATTCTGTTAGCGAGCAGGCTCGACTCCGGAACCTTCCTCTCGATAGGTTGGGGTGGGGTTGGCTTGTTAGCGGTAGTGATGCTGGTGGCGCGTCCTTTGAGTGTGTGGATCAGCGGGATCGGCACGGATCTTACCTCTGCGGATAAATGGTTTTTGAGCTGGATGGCACCGCGCGGGATCGTTGCAGCCGCGGTTTCTTCTCTGTTTGCAATCAAACTTCAAGAGAAGCAATTAATTGAAGGCGCAGACCTTCTGGTGCCAATGGTGTTCTTGGTCATCATCGGTACGGTTGTGATTCAGAGCCTTACCGCGAGTTGGTGGGCGAGAAGGCTAGGTGTGACTCAAGAGAAGGCACAAGGCGTTATCTTCTTTGGTGCGACTCAGTTTTCACGCCAGTTTGCCAAAGTGTTGGCGACACACAACATCAACAGTGTGCTTGCCGATACCAACTGGGAAAGCATTCGCTTAGCGCGCATGGAAAACTTGAATGTTTATTTTGGTAACCCGGCTTCGAGCCACGCTGAAAATAATCTGGAATTGGATGGAATAGGGCGTGCGATGATCGTGTCGCCTTATCGTCAAACCAACCCGTTAGTTAGTATGCACTATCAAGACGAGTTTGGTGAGAATAAGGTGTTTGAGCTTGAATCCTCAGAGAATAAACATGAAAGGCATCAAGTGAGCCGCGATGGCAATAGAAGCTTGTTTTCGGAAGGGATTACCTATTCTAAGCTTAACTCACTGATGGCTCAGGGTAGCCAAATTAAAAGTACAGGTTTGACCGAGGCATTTGATTTAAACGAGTTTAACGCTCTGTACCCTAAAGCCATTCCTCTTGGGGTGATTACTGGCGGTGATTTCCGTTTAATTACACAAGGGTCTGAGTTGGAAAAACTCATATCAACGGAGTGTGAGCTTATTAGTTTATTACCGCCTTCTGAACAGACGGAAAAAGTTGAGACTCCAGATAAGTAGCAACGAGCACCTCATCAAAAGCGAGTCGCCTTGTTTCAAAAACGAATAGCTAAGTACCAAAGCATCAAAAAAGCCGCAACGTTCATCACGTCGCGGCTTTCTCATTCTATTTTTATGCGCAGCGGACTACTTCGAGTGAAATTGCTCGCAAGCGATCATGGTGTTCTCGATTAGGCTCGCCACCGTCATTGGGCCAACACCACCCGGTACTGGTGTGATGAAGCTTGCGCTTTCTTTCGCTACGTCGTATTCAACGTCGCCCACTAGTTTGCCAGATTCTAAACGGTTGATACCAACATCGACCACAACAGCGCCTTTCTTAATCCAAGCGCCAGGAATGAAGTTAGGCTTACCAACGGCAACTACAACAACGTCTGCTTGACGTACGTGGCCTTCAAGGTCTTTGGTGAAGCGGTGACATGTTGTCGTCGTACAACCTGCTAGAAGAAGCTCTAGCGTCATTGGGCGACCTACGATGTTTGATGCGCCAACCACAACCGCGTGTTTACCACGTAAGTCGATGTTGTAACGGTCAAGCAGCGTGATGATGCCTTTTGGCGTACAAGAGCGAAGCTTAGGCATGCGCTGAGCCAAACGGCCGACATTGTAGGGGTGGAAGCCATCAACGTCTTTTTCTGGCGTGATACGCTCAAGAACGTGAGTGCTATCAATGCCTGCTGGTAGAGGCAGTTGAACAAGAATACCGTCGATCTCTGGATCGTCGTTCAGTTGGTCTACAAGTGTTAACAATTCGTCTTCTGTCGCAGTGGCTGGCAAGTCGTAAGATTTAGATACGAAGCCAACTTCTTCACACGCTTTACGCTTACTTCCAACGTAAACCTGAGAAGCAGGGTCTTCACCCACTAAAACAACCGCTAGGCCCGGAGCGCGTAATCCAGCTTCAGTACGAGCTTTTACACGTGCAGCAACTTCGGAGCGAACCGTTTGAGAAATTAGCTTTCCATCAATATTTTGAGCAGTCATGAATTTCCTTAGTATTGATATTCAAGTTAGTGGCTGATGTTTTTGGCGCATTATTCCAGAAAATCTTTTTGATTACCATCAAGCAAACGTTTGCTTTGGTCTATTTTCCAACACTTATATGTTTGTTGGCCTTTTTTTACCCACTTAGATCAGAATGTTACATAAAGCCGTTGCTTTACTGATTCGAATTCGTATAATTCGTTCCTGTAGCGCGCCCTTAGCTCAGCTGGATAGAGCACCTCCCTTCTAAGGAGGTGGTCGAAGGTTCGAATCCTTCAGGGCGTGCCATTTATTTAGAAAGTCCCGATAATTCAATGAGTTATCGGGATTTTTGCTTTTTAGCGTCACTGTCCCTTTTCATACCCTTGAGAGGACAGATACTTGAATTTTGATACCCACGTCACGCTTTCTCTGCATACACCTATCCCTGTACTGATAGAACAGTACTCAACTCAGAAAGCTCAATACTTCAAAAGCTACCTCTGCACTATCCAGTATCGCCTAAAGCGTTTAGCTGAATGGTTCTCCGATAGCTGTGTAAAAGACATTTCTCCAGAGCTTGTGTCTAAGTTTCTACGAGAGCGGCAGACAAAGGTTAAATCTGGTTCAGTTAGAAAAGATGCCTCGGTTTTACGAGCGATGCTTAACTGGCTGAGAAAGGACATAGGTTTGCAGATACCCGATGTGTTTAAGCACGTTCGCATCCCAAAAGACTACACAGTGCGACAGTTCACACCTACAGATGAACAACTACATAAAGTGATAGGGAATCTCAAAACTCTGGAACTTAAAGACATTTGCTTGCTGCTATCTGAAACAGCTTGTCGGCGCAGCGAAATACTAGGATTAAAGTTTGGTGATGTGTGCCTTGCGGGGCGTTATCTTCAGCTTAGAGATACGAAAAACGGTGAGGATAGGCGAGTTCCATTATCACGACCTGCAATGGCAATTCTTGAGCGTAGGTTATATGAGCTAGAGGGTTATAAAGAATCAAAGCAGTTATTCAAAACTCAAGCAATTTACTTGAGCAAAGCCTTTAGAGTTGCTGCTGATGAAGAAGGGCTGAATGACTTTGTGCTTCACTCACTGCGACACTACCGCCTATCTAAACTGATACAGGCAGGGCATGACCATATGCTTGTAGCAAAGCTATCAGGTCATAAAGATATACGAGTATTAAATCGTTATGTGAAGGTGGATGTGTCGCAGTTAGCAGCTACGCTTTTTGATTAGACAGCTTATTCTTCTTATGGCACTTTTTTACGTATTTATCTAGCTTGTTAGCTTTCGAAGGATTGAGAGCTAATCTTCCGATTTTGCATCGTTGTTTACTTGTTAGACTGGCTTTCTGCTTTAGGCTCTTGCTAGAGAGATTTTTTCCCATGATGGCTAGGTAGATGTCTAATCGATTGAATAAATAGTGACTGATTGCTTGAGAGGCGCATCGAATGGCTCTTGTATACCACTCAATCATACTCTTGCTGTAGTTCTTTCCTGTTATTGCTACTTGCTTCCTGTTAAGTAGTTTCCCAACTGTAGTGGTGCTTATTTCAGTAAGAAATGTCAGATAAAATAGAATTTGTTTTTTGCTGGTTCTCCTTGTGCTTGTTTTGGGAGTTTGGCCTGTCGCTCCACGCAGGCAGTCATCAAGCCAGTTAGGAAGGCCGGAGGTACTGATGGCGTTGCACTGTTCATCGTTGATAGCTTGGTTATACCCTAGAAAGTTGAGCTTGGATAAGAACTCTTGAACTTTCGAGTTATCGGTGATTTTTACTGTATTCAAAATAGTTTCCTTTGATAGCAGATAGCTTGCTTGAAAGAAGAAATTTAAAAACCGAACCTAATATAAAAGGGCTTGTTTGGGCTTTTGCTGTATTTGGAGGTTTAGAGGTAAGGAGGAAAGATAGCTATCTAACCTCCTTGCTTTCTTACTACTTCAAAAAGTTAGAGAAGATGAATATCGCCAATTGTTTTTGATGATACCTGTACGCCGTTTTTCCATTGGCTTGACGCTTCATTTTGAACTTAACTTGTTTGCTTTTTCTTGCAGCTCTCAGTACGGCACGAGTCCAACAGGTAGATACACCACGAGGATTAAACCTTTGAACTTTTAGCCAATCTTTAAAGTTGGTTTGTCTAAAGCTCAGGTACTTCTTTTGATTCGATGGAATGTGAAGTTTGTTAGTAAGCGTGTCACGAACCCCGCATTCTAATTAACCAGCACGAAGAATAAGATCATCTCTCCAACCCAAAGGAGAGTTGAAATGGTAAAACGACGCACCGACCTAGAATGGCAATCACTGTTTGAGCAATATGAAAGCAGCAGTGTTACCCAACGCGCTTTTTGTGAAGAGCATGGACTGAGTTTATCCACGTTCTTTGCCAAACGGCGTCAACTCCA